>NZ_DFQP01000065.1:0-103017 GCF_002377845.1 Microbacterium sp. UBA3486 | reverse complement strand
GTCGCGTCCTGCACCTCCCCGACCAGCTCCTCGAGGATGTCCTCGAGGAACAGCACGGCGGTGGTGTTGCCCTGCGCGTCACGCACCTTCGCCAGATGCCGACCCGCGCGACGCATGACCGCGAGGGCGTCCTCGAGATCCGTGTCCTCCTGCACCGGCACCATGTGGTGGATGCGCTTGGCCGGAACCGGCTCGACCATCTTGGCCTCGGCGTCGGGGCCTTCGGACGCGCGGAGGATGTCTTTCAGGTGCACATAGCCGATCGGTACGGATGCATCGTCGACGATCACGTAGCGCGAGAACCCGTATCGTGCGACCGCCTTCTCGATGTCGTCGGGCGTCGTCGACTGGGGCAGCGTGACCAGATCGCTCAGTGGCACCGCGACGTCCCGCGCCTTCTTGTCGGTGAACTCGACCGCTGCGGCGACTGTTCCCGCCGTGTCCATGAGCACGCCTTCACGACGCGACTGGCTGACGATGGTCGCGACCTCATCGAGCGTGAACGTCGATGCGGCCTCGTTCTTGGGCTCGACCCGGAACAGGCGCAGGACGCCGTTGGCTGCCGCGTTGAGCACCCAGATCACGGGCATGAACACCTTCGACACCCACACCAGCGGTGGGGCGAGGATCAGCACGGCACGGTCCGGCACCGAGAACGCCAGGTTCTTCGGCACCATCTCGCCGAACACCACGTGCAGGAAGGACACGATCACCAATGCGATCGTGAACGACACGGCGTCGACCGCACCGTCCGGCCACCCGAGCGCGTGCAACGGCACGGAGAGCAGATGGTGGATCGCCGGCTCGGACACATTGAGGATGAGAAGCGAGCAGATCGTGATGCCCAGCTGCGACGTCGCGAGCATCAGCGTCGCGTGTTCCATCGCGTACAGCGCGGTCTTCGCGGCGCGCGAGCCCTGGTCGGCTCGAGGCTCGATCTGCGATCGTCTGGCCGAGATCACCGCGAACTCGGCACCGACGAAGAACGCATTCGCGACCAGGAGCACGACGAGCCAGGCGAGTCCTGCCCAATCGCTCATCGGGTCACCTCCTCATCGCCATCGAGGGGATTCGGCACGTAGCGCACCCGATCCACCCGTCTGCCATCCATGCGGACCACCTGCAGCACGCCGCTGTCGAGAGAGACCTCGTCGCCCACCGCGGGCACGCGCTCGAGCACGCTCATGACGTAGCCGCCGACGGTGTCGTACACATCGCCCTCGGGTACTTCCACACCGGCACGGCGACGCAGCTCGTCCGGGCGCAGCTCTCCGGGGAACGTGACGCCCTCCCGGTTGCGGATGACTCCCGCGCGGGTGCGATCGTGCTCATCGGCGACTTCTCCGACGAGTTCTTCGACGAGGTCTTCCAAGGTCACCAGCCCCGCGGTCCCGCCGTACTCGTCCACGACGATCGCGAGTTGATAACCGCGTGCACGGAGTTCCGCGATCAGGGCGTCGACGTGCACGGTCTCCGGAACGCGCAGCGGTTCCGTCGCGAGGGCGCCCACCGGCACCTCCGTGCGCCGCTCGCGCGGAACCGAGATGGCGGCTTTCAGGTGCACGACGCCGGTGATGTCGTCGAGGTCGTCGTCGTACACGGGGAAGCGGCTGTGGCCCGTGCGTCGCGCGAGCTGGATGACGTCGTCCACCGAGTCGCCTGCGGCGATCGCGTGCATGCTCGGTCTGGCCGTCATCACGTCGGCGGCCGTGAGGCGCGAGAACATGAGGGTGCGGTCGAGCAGCGAGGCGGTGTCGGCCTCCAGCAGGCCCGCGTTGGCGGACCGCCGCACGAGCGATGACAGCTCCTCCGCGCTGCGGGCGCCTGAGAGCTCTTCTTTCGGCTCGATCCCCATGCCGCGCAGTACGCCGTTCGCACTGCCGTTGAGCACCACGACGGCAGGTTTGAACACGGTCGTGAACGCGATCTGGAAAGGGATCACGAGCTTCGCCGTGGCCAGCGGCAGAGCGAGGGCGAAGTTCTTGGGCACGAGTTCGCCGAGGATCATCGAGAGCACCGTCGCCACCAGCATCGCCACGATGGTCGCGATCGGCGCGACGGCCGCTTCAGGGAGGTTCCAGGCGATGAGGGTCGGGCGCAGGAGGTTCGACAGCGCCGGCTCCATCGTGTAACCGGTCAGAAGCGTCGTGAGCGTGATGCCGAGCTGGGCCGCCGAGAGATGCGTCGATGTGTGCCTGAGGGCGCTGATCGTGAGCGAGAGCCGCGATTCGCCGCGTGCCTGCCTGGCTTCGAGTTCGGCGCGATCGAGGTTCACCAATGCGAACTCGCTCGCCACGAAGAGGCCGGTGCCGACCGTGAGCAGGAGCCCCACGCCCAACATGATGTAGTCCATCAGAGGTTCCTCTCCTGTGAGAGAGGCGGACAGTGGGGCGATGTTCTACAACTGGGAGGGTCGTCCATTATGCCGACGATTGTACCGAAGACGACGGGGAGTGCGCTCGCGGTCACCAGCTGACCGGCAGCGCCTTGCCCTCTTCGTAGCCGGCCGCAGACTGCAGGCCCACCACGGCGCGCTCATGGAACTCCGGTACAGACGAGGAGCCGGCGTAGGTGAAGGAAGAGCGGACACCGGAGGTGATCATGTCGAGAAGGTCCTCGATCCCGGGACGGAGCGGGTCGAGATAGATCTTCGATGAGGAGATGCCCTCGGCGAAGAGCTCCTTGCGAGCACGCTCGTAGGCGTCGAGGCGACCGAAGCGCGCCTGGACAGCCTTGGTCGACGCCATGCCCCAGGACTCCTTGAACAGACGCCCCTCTGCGTCGCGCTGCAACTCTCCCGGCGCCTCGATGGTGCCGGCGAACCAGGATCCCACCATGACGGAGGCCGCGCCGGCGGCGAGGGCCAGAGCGACATCGCGCGGATAGCGCACGCCACCGTCGGCCCAGACGTGCGCACCGAGCTCGCGTGCCGCCTGCGCGGTCTCGAGCACGGCGGAGAACTGCGGGCGACCGACCGCGGTCATCATGCGGGTGGTGCACATGGCGCCGGGGCCGACGCCGACTTTGAGGATCGAGGCCCCCGCGTCGACCAGATCGGCCACGCCGTCGGCAGTGACGATGTTGCCTGCGACGACGGGGAGGCCGAGGTCGAGCTCGGCGACCGCGCGCAGAGCCCGCAGCATCCCCTCCTGGTGGCCGTGGGCGGTGTCGACAACCAGAACGTCGACGCCTGCCGCTGCGAGTGCCTTGGCCTTGGCCGCGACGTCGCCGTTGATCCCGACGGCCGCGGCGACCGCGAGGCGCCCATCGGAATCGACCGCAGGGCGGTAGAGCGTCGAGCGCAGCGCACTCCGGGCGCTCAGCGTTCCGACGAGGTGTCCGTGGTGCACGACGGTCACCATCTCGACGCCTGCGTCGGTGATCACATCGAACGCGTGGCGCTCCGAGCCGATGTCGTCCGCGTCGATCGCCGGCGTGCCGTGGTGCACGAGATCGCCGAGCTGCGCATCGGGGAGCGCCGTGGCCAGGCGGGTCGCCGGGAGGATCCCGAGGATGCGCTCGACGTCGATCGGCGCCGTGCCGCGGGCGACGACGATCCCGTGACCGCTGGTCGCCGGGAGCAGACGGAGCGCATCGGCCGCCGATGCTTCGGGAGGCAGCACGATGGGCGTGTCCCAGAGCACGGGCTGCGACTTCACCTCGCGGATCGCCGCATCGAGATCCTGCAGCGGCAGGTCCTGGGGCAGCACGCCCAGCGCGCCACGCCGCGCGAGCACGGCTGCGATGCGCGGGCCGGTCACGGAGTTCATGTTCGCGGCAACGAGTGGCAGGGTCGCCGGGGTGCCGTCCTGCGGGGCGAGGTCGACCTGGAGACGGCTGGTGACCGCGGATCTGCGCGGCACCAGGAAGACGTCGGAGTAGGTCAGATCGACGGTCGGCTGCTCTCCAGAGAACTTCATGCTTCCACGGTACCCAGATCGCGACGCGGTGGGCGCTCAGCTTCGACGATTCCCATAGCGAAACACGTTAGGCTTGTTGGTCGAGAGTGTGCGGGCCCGAACGCATCCTGCGTCGACGTCCGCACCAGAGAGCTTCAGCGATGAAAGAGGGCGATCGAGAGTGTCGAACCAGGTGACCGGCGTCAACGGCGACGGGGGGTTCGGAGCCAATTCCTGGCTCGTTGAAGAGCTCTACGAGCAGTTCAAGGTGAACCGCGACTCCGTCGACAAGGAGTGGTGGCCCATCCTGGAGAAGTACCACTCCGAGACGGCTTCCGCAGCTCCCGCGGCAACACCCGATGCGCCGGCGGCTCATCCCGTCACCGCACCGATCCCGGTGATCGGTTCGCAGCCGGTGGCGCGCACGACGGCCAAGCCCGCCGCTGCCGCGCCGATCCCCGCCCAGGCCCCGAAGCCGGCGAAATCCGAGTCGAAGGACGCTCCGGCGCCCGCCGAAGAGGACAAGGTCACGCCGCTGCGCGGTCTGCCCAAGACTCTCGCCGCGAACATGGACGAGTCGCTCACCGTCCCGACCGCCACCAGCGTGCGTACCGTCCCGGCCAAGCTGATGATCGACAACCGCATCGTCATCAACAACCACATGGCACGCACCCGCGGCGGCAAGGTGAGCTTCACCCACCTCATCGGTTGGGCACTCATCCGGACACTCGACGAATTCCGCAGCCAGAACGTGTTCTACGCGGAGGTCGACGGAAAGCCCTCCGTGGTCGCGCCGGCGCACGTCAACCTCGGCATCGCGATCGACCTGCCCAAGCCCGACGGCACACGCGCCCTCATGGTGCCCAGCATCAAGCGCGCCGACACCCTCACCTTCACCGAGTACCTCTCCGCCTACGAGGACCTGGTCACCCGCGCCCGCGGCAACAAGCTGACGGCCGGCGACTTCCAGGGCACCACGGTGTCGCTGACGAACCCGGGTGGCATCGGAACCGTGCACTCGGTGCCGCGTCTGATGAAGGGCCAGGGCTGCATCATCGGCGCCGGTGCCCTCGAGTACCCCGCCGAGTTCCAGGGCGCGAGCGAGAAGACGCTCAACGAACTCGCCATCGGCAAGACGATCACACTGACCAGCACCTACGACCACCGCGTCATCCAGGGCGCCGGCTCCGGCGAGTTCCTCAAGAAGGTGCACGAGCTGCTCATCGGCCAGCGCGGGTTCTACGACGACATCTTCGCGGCCCTGCGCATCCCCTACGCGCCGATCCGCTGGAACCCCGACATCGCCGTCGACCTCGCCGAGCGCGTCGACAAGCAGTCCCGTGTGCAGGAGCTCATCAACTCGTTCCGTGTGCGCGGACACCTGATGGCCGACATCGACCCGCTCGAGTACGTGCAGCGCTCGCACCCCGACCTCGAGATCGAGAGCCACGGCCTCACCTTCTGGGACCTGGACCGCGAGTTCGTCACCGGCGGGTTCGGCGGTCGGCGCATCGCGAAGCTCCGCGACATCCTCGGGGTGCTCCGCGACTCGTACTGCCGCACGCTCGGTATCGAGTACATGCACATCCAGGACCCGGAGCAGCGTCGCTGGTTCCAGGAGAAGGTGGAGGTCAAGTACCAGAAGCCCGGCCACGACGAGCAGCTACGGGTTCTCCGCAAGCTCAACGAGGCCGAGGCCTTCGAGACCTTCCTGCAGACCAAGTTCGTCGGTCAGAAGCGCTTCTCGCTCGAGGGCGGCGAATCGCTCATCCCGCTGCTCGACGAGATCCTTCAGGGCGCCGCGACCGCCGGCCTCGAGGGCGCCGCGATCGGCATGGCGCACCGCGGCCGTCTGAACGTGCTCACCAACATCGCCGGCAAGACCTACGGCCAGGTGTTCCGTGAGTTCGAGGGCACGCAGACCCCGGGCAACCAGCGCGGTTCCGGCGACGTCAAGTACCACCTCGGCACCGAGGGCACCTTCGTCGCCGACGACGACTCCGAGCTTCCGGTCTACCTGGCCGCCAATCCCTCGCACCTCGAGACCGTCGATGGCGTGCTGGAAGGCATCGTCCGCGCCAAACAGGACCGCAAGCCGATCGGCACCTTCGCCTGGCTGCCGATCCTCGTGCACGGCGACGCGGCCTTCGCCGGTCAGGGTGTCGTGGTCGAGACGCTGCAGATGTCGCAGCTGCGCGGCTACCGCACCGGTGGCACGATCCACGTGGTCGTGAACAACCAGGTCGGATTCACCACGACGCCGAACGACGGCCGCACGTCGATCTACTCGACCGACGTCGCCAAGACGATCCAGGCGCCGGTGTTCCACGTGAACGGCGACGACCCCGAGGCCGTCATCCACGTCGCGCAGCTCGCGTTCGAGTACCGCGAGCGCTTCCACCGTGACGTCGTGATCGACCTCGTCTGCTACCGCCGACGTGGTCACAACGAGGGCGACGACCCCTCGATGACGCAGCCGTTGATGACCGACCTCATCCAGGCGAAGCGTTCCGTCCGCCGCCTGTACACCGAGTCGCTCGTCGGCCGTGGTGACATCACCGAGCAGGAGTACGACGAAGCCAAGGCCGATTTCCAGAATCGCCTGGAGATCGCGTTCGCCGAGACGCACGCCGCCGAGACCGGCGCTCTGCCGATCGCTCCAGAGCAGGCCCCCGTCGACGACCAGGTCGGTGCCCCCGAGATCACCGGTGTGCCGAGCGAGGTCATCCAGATGATCGGCGACGCCTTCGTGAACAAGCCCGAGGGCTTCACGGTGCACCCGAAGATCCAGCAGCTGCTGGACAAGCGCCTCGACATGAGCCGAAACGGCAATATCGATTGGGGCTTCGGCGAACTGCTCGCATTCGGTTCGCTGCTGGTGGAGGGAACGCCCGTCCGGCTCGCCGGCCAGGACGCTCGCCGCGGCACGTTCGTGCAGCGACACGCGACCCTGCACGACCGTGCGAACGGCCAGGAATGGCTGCCGCTGTCGAACCTCTCCGACGCTCAAGGGCGCTTCTTCGTCTACGACTCGCTGCTCAGCGAGTACGCCGCCCTCGGCTTCGAGTACGGCTATTCGGTGGAGGCTCCCGAGGCGCTCGTGCTCTGGGAGGCCCAGTTCGGCGACTTCGTCAACGGTGCCCAGTCGGTCATCGACGAGTACATCTCGGCCGCCGAGCAGAAGTGGGGACAGCAGTCCAGCGTGACCCTGCTTCTCCCCCATGGCTACGAAGGCCAGGGGCCGGACCACTCGTCGGCACGCATCGAGCGCTTCCTGCAGATGTGCGCGCAGGACAACATGATCGTGTCGCGTCCGTCGACCCCCGCGTCGTACTTCCACCTGCTGCGCCGCCAGGCCTACGCCCGACCGCGCAAGCCGCTCATCGTCTTCACACCGAAGGCGATGCTGCGTCTGCGCGGCGCGACGAGCCCGGTCGAGGCGTTCACGCAGGGTCGTTTCGAGCCGGTCATCGATGACGACCGCGGGCTCGACCGCACCGCCGTCAAGCGGGTGCTCGTGCACTCGGGCAAGGTGCACTGGGATCTGCGTGCCGAGCTCGAGAAGAACCCGAACCCCGAGGTCGCCCTCGTCCGGCTCGAGCAGCTGTACCCGACGCCGATCGACGAACTCAAGGCCATCACCGACTCCTACCCGAACGCAGAACTGGTGTGGGTGCAGGAAGAACCGGAGAACCAGGGCGCCTGGCCGTTCCTGGCGCTCGCCTTCGCCGACGTTCCCGGAGACCGCGCGTTCCGCCCGGTGTCGCGCCCGGCCTCGGCATCGCCGGCGACCGGATCCTCGAAGGTCCACGCGGCTGAGCAGGCCGCGCTGATCCGCGCGGCGGTCACCCTCGGCTGATCGTCAGACGAGAAGGGGCGCCGCGACTTCGGTCGTGGCGCCCCTTTCGTTTCCCCTCCGGAATCAGTACCAGATGTCGAGCGACGGTGCCGGGAAGGCGACGAGCGCCCGATCGAGCGCCTCGACCGCCGCGGATTCGGCGGAGATCCGTCCGGCACCCTGCAGTGTGGACGCGCGGACACCTCCCGCGTAGAGCGCGGAGAGCGTCGAGACGTCGAGTGTGACGTCGACCGCGGAGCCTCCCGCGGCCGCGTCCACCGTCCCGACCCCGGCGCCGTCGACGCGCAGACGCCAGTCGCCGCTCGCGAAGCCCAGAGAGTCCTCCACGCGAAGGACCGTGTCGATCGGTGCGGAGTAGCGGCGCGCGGTCAGGGCGGTCGGCAGATCCAGGATGCGCAGCCACCCGTGATCGTGCACCTCCTGCTTCACCCCGCGGGTGTCGTGGACCAGCCACAGCAGCGGGTCGTCGATCGGGCGGAGGTCGGCGACCACCTCGTCGACGAGATCGTGCTGCAGCGCGAAACGCCACAGCGCGGTGCGCGCATCGTCGGTCTCGGCGGCCAGCAGGCGCACGTCCATCCGGAAGCGGAAGGTTCCGCCGGCCTCCCCCACCGTGTACGCCATCACACCGCGCAGCGCACCCTCCTCGTCGAGGTAGCGCACCCCACGCGCCTGGTCGCGATCCGGGGTGGGCGCGACGCCCGCGTACCCCTCCCATCGACCCTGCCAGCCGGGGATCTGGCCCGACGCCCGGCCCCGGGCGCGCTCGTGCACCGTGCCGAGATCGGCGGCGAGGGTCTCGCCATCGATGTACTCGAGCCGGCCGGTCGGCGTCGGACCGCTCCAGCCTGCGCGTCGGGTGTCGACCGTGTGACGCGCGACCGGGATCGCCGATCCGAACCCGTACCGACCGTAGATCGTCGCCTCAGACACGGTGAGCCCCGCGATCGGCACTCCTGCGGATGCTGCCGCGCGCAGTTCGCCCTCGAGCAGTGCCCGGGCGATCCCGCGACGCCGGTGCGTCGCCGAGACCGTGACCACGCTGATGGCCCACATGGGGATCTCGCCGCCGGGGACGGTGAGCGGAGTCACCCAGCTGTTGATCGTCGCCACCGGCAGAGCGGTCGCCGGCGGTGTCTTCTCGAAGACACCGATGTTCCGTCGCTCGGCGAACGTCTTCCGCACCTGAGCCCGCATCTCGGCGTTCGGGTCGGACCCGAGGAACCCTCGGTCGACAGCGCGGGCGACGGCGGAAGCGCTCGCCTCGTCGCTCAGATCGACGACTCGGTACTCGAGCCCGGATCCGGCCAGTCTTTCCGTCGAGGTGTTGTCAGCGGGAACGTCGCGCGCATCGATGGAGGTCATCCATCCACACTAGCGACGGCCTCAGACGCGTGTGTCAGTGCTGTGTCGCCTGAACGGCCCGCAGACGCGCGAACACCTGGTCGCGCAGCTCCTCCGGAGCCGTCTCCTTGCAGGCACGAGCGATCACATCGGTGAGGGTGGTGGCGACGAGCGCCTCGTCCCTGCACGACGGGCAGTTCTCGAGATGCTCGCGGATCTCGGTGTGCTCGGTCTTGCACACCTCGTTGCGGAGGTACTCCTCCAGATCCTGACGGGCTTTGTCGCAGCCGCAGTCGCTCATTTCTTGCTCCTCGTCTCAGCCGCGGCGATGCCCCGCTCAGCGGCGTAATCTGCCAACAGCTCCCGCAGCATCCGCCTGCCACGGTGCAGACGGCTCATGACGGTGCCGATGGGGGTCTTCATGATGTCGGCGATCTCCTGGTACGCGAAGCCCTCGACGTCGGCGAGATACACCGCCAGCCGGAAATCCTCCGGAACGGCCTGCAGCGCGTCCTTGACGACCGACGCGGGCATCCGGTCGATGGCTTCGGCTTCGGCCGACCGGCTGTGCGACGCCGTGGTCGACTCTGCTCCGCCCAGCTGCCAGTCCTCGAGCTCGTCGATCGTTCCCTGGAACGGCTCCCGCTGGCGCTTGCGGTAGATGTTGATGTAGGTGTTCGTGAGAATCCGGTACAACCACGCCTTGAGGTTCGTGCCCTGCGAGAACGTCGCCCAGGACCCATAGGCCTTGACGAAGGTCTCCTGCACGAGGTCGGCGGCGTCGGCCGGGTTGCGCGTCATGCGCATCGCCGCGGCGTAGAGCTGATCCATGAAAGGGATCGCCTGCTCCTCGAACTCGCGCCGAGGGTCGCTGACGGTGTCTGCGGTTGCGGTGTCATCCATCATCGGCCAGTCTAGGCCGCTGAGGTCGAACACCTCGCGCTCCAACGTCGCCGGCATACTCTCTCCTTCGCGTCGGGATGCCTGTCTTTCGCGACGAAGCTCCCTGTGTTTACTAAGGTGAGAACCGATGAGCGCCAACAGGTATTCCCCTTCCCGTGTGCAGGGCGCCTATGCCGCGCCCACGACCGACGTGCCGGTGCACGCCGAGCTCACGATCCCCGGTTCGAAATCGCTGACGAACCGCGAGCTGATGATCGCCGCGATCGCCGACGGGCCCGGCCGCCTGATCTCGCCGCTGCACTCCGACGACTCCGCGCGCATGGTCGACGCTCTCCGCGCTCTCGGGGTCGGTATCGAGGAGGTGGACGCCGGACACGAGTTCGGACCCGATCTGGTCGTCACCCCTGCGAAGCTCCGTGGCGGCACCACGATCGATTGCGGGCAGGCCGGAACCGTGATGCGATTCATCGCCCCGCTCGCCGGACTCGCGGAACATGACGTGCATCTCACCGCCCATGAGACCGCCCTCCACCGTCCGATGGGCGGCCTGATCAGCGCGCTGCGCGATCTCGGCGTCGACATCGACGACGAGGGCACCTGGGCCCTCCCCTTCACGATCCGCGGTCACGGTCGGATCCGCGGTGGACGGGTCGAGATCGACGCCTCGGCATCCAGCCAGTTCGTCTCCGGGCTTCTGCTCGCCGCTCCTCGGTTCGACGTCGGCCTGCACCTCGTCCACACCGGCGAGCACCTGCCGAGCCTCCCGCACATCGACATGACGATCGAGGCCCTCAGCCGACGCGGCATCCGCATCGAGCGCCCCGCTGCCGGCGAATGGCTGGTCGAAGCGGGCGTGCCGCGCGCCAAGGAGATCGCGATCGAACCCGATCTCTCCAACGCCGCACCGTTCCTCGCTGCGGCACTCGTCACGGGCGGATCGGTGTCGATCACGGGCTGGCCCGCCCACTCCACCCAGCCCGGTGCGCTGCTGCCCGAGATCCTCCAGGCCATGGGAGCGCACGTCGGCCGTCACGGCGGCACGCTCACCGTGCGCGCCGGCTCCGGAATCCGCGGCCTCGATCTCGACCTCTCCGCGGCCAGCGAATTGACGCCGACCCTGGTCGGCCTCGCCGCCTTCGCGGAGTCTCCGACCACGATCCGCGGCATCGGGCACATCCGTCTGCACGAGACCGACCGGATCGCCGCACTCATCGGCAACCTCCGAAAGCTCGGCGGCGAAGCCGAAGAACTTCCCGACGGCCTCCGCATCATCCCCCGCCCACTGCAGGGCGGCGGATGGGCCGCGCATCACGATCACCGGATGGCCACCACCGGAGCGCTCATCGGCCTGCGCATCCCCGCCGTCGAGATCGACGACATCGGTACGACCGCCAAGACCCTCCCGGAGTTCACGATGCTCTGGGAGCGGATGCTGCGGGGCTGAGGATGAGCTGGCTCGACGACGCCGACGACCTCGAAGACGACTTCGAGGACTTCGACGAGAGCAGCATCCGGACGCGCCCCAACCCGAAGGCGAACCGCCCGCGCACCAAACGTCGCCCAGCGCACGAGGATGCGCAGGTGGGTCGAGTGCTCGGCGTCGACCGCGGCAGGTACTCCGTCCTCCTCGGCGAGGACACCGCCGAGGAGCGCATGATCACCACCACGCGCGCCAGAGAGCTGCGACGTATGCCGATCGTCACCGGCGATCAGGCACGAGTCGTCGGCGACACATCGGGAGACGAAGGCACCCTCGCCCGCATCGTCGGCATCATCGACCGCACCTCGTTGCTGCGACGCAGTGCCGACGACACCGACCAGGTCGAGCGCGTGATCGTCGCCAACGCCGATCAGATGCTCGTCGTGGTCGCGGCTGCCGACCCCGAGCCCCGCGCCCGACTCGTCGACCGCTATCTCGTGGCCGCGCTGGATGCCGGCATCCGCCCACTCCTCGTCGTCACCAAGACCGACATCGCGGATCCCACCGAGTTCCTCACGCACTTCGACGGGCTCGACCTGCGGGTGTTCACCAGTGCGCAGGATCAGATGCCCGTTGACGAGATCGGCGAATCCCTCGTCGGACACTCCACCGTCTTCGTCGGCCACTCCGGAGTGGGCAAGTCCACGCTCGTCAACGCGCTCGTCCCGACGGCGTTGCGCGCCACCGGCCACGTGAATCAGGTCACCGGACGCGGGCGGCACACCTCGTCGTCGACGGTGTCGCTGCGCTACGAAGGCCCCCGCGGGACCGGCTGGGTCATCGACACCCCCGGCGTGCGCTCGTTCGGTCTCGGACACGTCGATCCCGCGAACATCCTTGCGGCGTTCACCGAGCTCGCCGCGATCGCCGAGAACTGCCCACGCGGCTGCACCCACCTCGCCGACGCCCCCGACTGCGCCCTCATCGAGGCCGCGGAGAGCGGCGAACTGGGCGAGACCGGTCGAGCGCGGCTCGACTCCCTGCAGCGGCTCCTGCAGACCTTCGCGGACAAGGCGGAGCAGGCGCCCGGCCGTTAGGCTGGACACGTGACTCAGCGCCTCGAACCCGGAACCGCCGCCCCCGACTTCTCCCTCCTCGACCAGGACGGGAACACCGTCCGTCTGGACGACCTGCGCGGCCAGAAGACCGTGCTGTACTTCTATCCGGCGGCGATGACCCCCGGATGCACCACCGAGGCCTGCGACTTCCGCGACAGCATCTCCTCACTCCAGGGCGCCGGCTATCGGGTGATCGGCATCTCGCGCGACGAACCCGCCACGCTGACGAAGTTCCGCGAGCGCGACGGGCTGACCTTCCCGCTCCTGAGCGATCCCGACCACGCGGTGCACACGGCGTACGGCGCGTGGGGCGAGAAGATGAACTACGGCAAGCGCATCGAGGGCGTTATCCGCTCGACCTTCGTGCTCGACGAAGAGGGCAAGATCGCTCTCGCGCAGTACAACGTCAAGGCCACCGGCCACGTCGCACGACTGCGCAAGCAGCTCGGAATCGACGCCTGAGCCGCGACTTTCGATCCGAGGCCGATGGGCCCCGCGGCCCGCACGGCGCTGAGGTCACTCGGCAGCGCGCTGCGGGCCTTCCAGACGCGCGCTCGAGATCAGCAGGACGAATCCGAGCAGCCCGGGAAGCCCGACGCCGAGGGTGAATGTCCACGCGATCGGCTGCAGCGTGAGAGACGCCAGCGCGAGAGCCACGGCGAGCACCTGGAAGACCACTCCCCCGGACCGCGCCCACGACTTGCCCACACGTGTGCCGACGGCGAACGCGACGAGGGCTGCGGCACCGATCAGGGTGAGCACGATGAGTGCCAGCGCCGTCGGCAGCGAGGCCGCGTCGCCCGCACCGAGGCCGGCGAGCTCGATCACGGCGAAGACCAGGAGAGCCACCGCCTCGAGGGCGAGGACCGCCGCAGCCGCGAGGGCAATTCCGGGTGCGCGCACGGTGTCTCCCAAGGATCGAAAGAGGAGAAAACCCTTGATTTCACGGTTTTCATGTAACAGAATAGAGAAAGTCATGTGCTCCCACAGCGGCGTGGGGCGAGCGTTCGCGCTCGCATCACAATTCGCGGGCATTCCGTCCGCATCTCAACAGGGTAGCGGAACCCGAACTACTACCCGAATCCGAGAGGTCGCATCGCGACATCTCTTGAAATCCACACCGAGGAGCCCCCATGGACTGGCGCGATAAGGCCGCCTGCCTGACTGTCGACCCCGAGCTTTTCTTCCCCGTGGGGAACACCGGCCCGGCCGTCGATCAGATCGAGAAGGCGAAGACTGTGTGCGCCACCTGCACCGTCACCGAGATCTGCCTGCAGTACGCCCTGGAGACCAGCCAGGACTCGGGCGTGTGGGGCGGTCTCTCCGAAGACGAGCGCCGCGCTCTGAAGCGTCGCGCCGCCCGCGCCCGCCGCGCCTCCTGATCGTCCGGAAGCGGCCTGAGATCGACTCTCAGGCCGCTTCCGTCTGTTCGGGAGCGGCCTGACTCACCTCTCGAGCCAGCGCAGCGGGATGTCGATGACCACCTCGGTGCCTTCTCCGTCGCTCCCGTGCCATTCGATCGTTCCACCGAGTTCGCCCTGGATGAGGGTGCGGATGATCTGAGTGCCGAGCCCCTGGCCGATCCGCCCCTCCGGCAGGCCGAGTCCGGTGTCCCTCACCGTCACGCGGAGGTTCTCCTCGGTGCGCTTGGCGTCGATCGTCACGACGCCCTCCTGCCCGGCGAGACCATGCTCCACGGCGTTGGTCACGACCTCCGTCAGCGCGAGTGCGAGCGGAGTCGCATACTCGCTCGGCAGCACTCCGAAGCGTCCGGTCGACTGTGTGCGTGCGCGCGTGTTGGGCGCAGAGGCAACCTCGGCGACGAGCTTGAGCACGCGGTGGAAGACCTCATCGAAATCGACCTTCTGCGTGAGTCCCTGAGCGAGCGTGTCATGCACGACGGCGATGGCATCCACGCGGCGCATGGCCTGCGTGAGCGCGTCCCGCGCCTCGTCGGAATGCGTACGACGTGCCTGGATCCGCAGCAGGGAGGCCACCGTCTGCAGATTGTTCTTCACCCGGTGGTGGATCTCGCGGATCGTCGCATCCTTGGTGATGAGCTCCTGCTCCTGATGGCGCAGCTCCGACACATCGCGACAGAGGACGATCGCCCCGATCCGGGTACCGTGGTCCTTCAGCGGAATGGCGCGCAGCGACACCGTCACCCCGCGGGCCTCGATATCGGTGCGCCAGGGCGCGCGTCCGGTGACGACGACGGGCAGAGACTCGTCTACCTGTCGGGAAGGCGGCACCAGCCGAGTGGTGACCTCGGCGAGCGACTCCCCCTCGAGCTCGTCGTCGAAACCCATCCGGTTGAAGGCGGAGAGCGCATTCGGGCTGGCGAATGTGGTGATCCCGTCGACGTCGATGCGGATGAGTCCGTCGGAGGCTCGCGGGGCGCCGCGACGCGGTGACGTCGGTGCGGTGAGGTCGGGGAAGCTTCCGTCGGCGATCATGCGGAAGAGATCGTTCGCGCACTCGTCGAAGGTGATCTGCTGACGGGAGGGCGTGCGCACCTCGCCGAGGTTGGTGTGCCGGGTGACGACTCCGATCACGGTGGACTGGGCATCGGCGCCGCGGCGGACGCTCACGATCGGCACGGCTCGCACTCTGGTGGGCGTCTCTTCGAACCAGTCAGGTGAAGAGGAATCGACGATCTCGGCGGACTCGAAGGCGCCCTGGACCTGCGTGCGCCACTGCGGCCGCACCCGTTCACCGACGATGTCGCGATAGAAGAGGGTCGCGGCGCCGCTCGGTCGCGCGTGTGCGACCGCGATGAAGGAGCCGTCGTCGGTCTGGATCCAGATCACGATGTCGGCGGAGGCCAGGTCCGCGAGGAGCTGTCCGTCGCCGGCGAGACGGTGGAGCCATTCGACATCGCTGTCGTTCAGGAGTCCCTGGGCATGGGCGAGATCGCTGAGGGTTGACACCTGACCAGCCTACGGTCACATGCCTCAGAGAATCGCCAGCGAAGTCGCGCGCCAGCGACGATCCGTCCCTTCCAGGCGCACGGCGACCGCCCGGGTTCGACCGGGACCCGCGACCACCACCACGGCTTCGATGACACCGTCGAGGGGCTCGGCGACTCGTAGCGCTCGGATCTCGAAGGTCGGACGTGCAGGAGGTACTCCGCGCGCGCTGCGTGCCCGCGCGGAGAGATTCGATCGGGTGACCAGGCTACGGAACGCCTCTTCGCTGAACCATCGGGCGAGCTGATCGACTTCTCTGACACCGGCGAGGACCTCGAGCACGCCGTGCGTGAGGCTGCGCAGAAGCGGCACAGGGTCTGGCAGCTCGATGGTCGGTGTCGGCTGGGGTGCGAAGTACTCGTGGGGCATCATGTCGAACTCTCGATCGGGGAGGTCTGCGAGTGAGCAAGTACAGCACCGCGATGCCCGGACGAGGGAGGAAAAGGTGGAGGAATGTGGATAACTCGTACAGCCGGGGAATGGTGTCGCCTACGCTCTGTCGAATGCACTGGGACCGACTGTTCGAAGACCTCGAAGGCCAGCTGGCATCGGAATGGGAGGCCGAGCGCGCTGTGCTGGATGCCGAGTCGGAACGGCTTCGCATCGCGCGACTGGATCTGCGCTCTCGGCTGCGCGCGCTGTGCCGCACCGGTGCGGACGCCACGATCGACCTCACGAACGGGAGACGGATTCCCGTCTCGCTGCAGTGCCTCGGTGCGGATTGGGTCGCGGTTTCCACGCGCGGCACGGGCGCGGCGCACGGCGGCTCCACCGCCCTCTTCCTTCCGCTCGCGGCCGTCAGCGGTGTCGCGACGGATCACGGCCTGCTCCTGGCGAGCCTCGACGCACCGCCCTCTGCTGACATACCGCTACGAGAGCGGATGACTCTCGGCTTCGTGCTGCGTGACCTCGCGCGGCGACGCGTCCCGGTGCACATCAGCACCCGGGTGGGCGACGACGTCCATGGCACGATCGACCGCGCCGCCGCCGATCACCTCGATCTGGCCGTGCACGACGCGGGACAGGCTCGGCTCGCCGGGGCCGTGCACGGGTTCCGCATCATCCCGTTCTCAGCATTGGTCGCGGTACGCGCCCCCGGCGATCAGCTGCGATGAGCCGATGATGTGCCCCAGACCTCGGGGAAGCTCGCGGTCTGGGACTGGTGCCACAGCGCCATCCGTCGGGAGTTCTCGGACTCCTCGGCCAGATACCCCTCGAGACTGGTCTCTTCCACGCGCCACCGAGGCGGCGATCCGAGTTGCGCGCCCCGAAGTCGTCCCTCATGCACGAGCGAGATGACCTCATCCACCTCGATGCTCAGCAGCTCGGCCACCTGTGCCGGCGCGAGATAACGCGAGGCGCGAACGGGAGAGGCGGACATGTCCTCATTCTCTCCCACGGAGAGCCAGAATTCCGGTCCGATCGCCTCCTGTGGATAACTCACGGACCATCGACGTCGTTTCTGTGACGATATCGGCATGGCATCCCTCCCTCCTCCTCGACGTGCGTTCTGGGGCGACGTCCGCTTCCTCGTGGGCATCGCACTGGTAGCGCTCTCCATCGCAGGCGTCTGGCTGATCGTGTCGGCGTCAGACCATGCAGTACCGGCCCTCCAGACCACGCGGACGATCACGCAGGGAGAGGAGCTGACCTCCTCCGACTTCCAGGTCGTCGACGTCGGTCTGGGCTCGTTGGCCGACGACTATCTCGGGCCCGATGACGTCCGGCCCGGCAGCGTGGCGGCGCGCACTCTGCAGAGCGGCGAGCTCGTTCCGACGTCAGCCCTCACCGACGCCGACAGCAGCCGTTCCACGACCGTCGTGATCCAGAGCAGCACCGGGATCCCGGAAGGAGTCGAGGCGGGCACGGTTGTGGAGATCTGGCAGGCGCCGCCCCTCGACGAGGGCCGATCCCACGATGTCCCGCGCATCCTCGTCGCCGACGTGATCGTGCACGACGTGCTCGACCAGGAGGGCGTGCTCGCCGATACCGGAAGCCAGCTCGAAGTCGTGATCGACCGCGCCGATGTGGCCGACGTGCTCGCCGCGATCACCGGTGGGGCCGCCCTCTCGGTCGTGCCGGTCGGGTCCGGATCGTGACGGCCGTCGTCGTGGCGGTTCCCGAGCCCCGCGCGAGCGTGCTGGCCGCGGAACTCGGGCTGGAAGGCATCGAGGTGGTCTCGATCGTCGCGCCCGGCCCGGGCGTCGAGATCCCTCCCGGCACCGAAGCCGTCATCGTCCCCGCCACGCGCGCGGTGCTGACCCCAGAACTGATCTCCACGTGCGATCGAGCCGGTGTACGCATCCTGGCTCTCGGCGGAGCGGACAGCCGCTTGCTGGGCCGTCTCGGACTGTCCGCGGCCCTGCGCGCCGACGCCGCGGGATGGGAGGTCGCAGCGACGTTGGCGACAGAGGCGGATGCGGCGCCGCGGCCGCCGTCCATCCTCCCCCACCGCGTCATCGCCGTCTGGGGTCCGCATGGCGCCCCGGGGCGATCCACGCTGGCTATCCAGCTGGCGGCGGAGCTCGCCCGCACCGGACGCAGGACCGCTCTGGTCGACGCCGATACCGTCGCTCCGGCTCTCGCTCTCCTGCTCGGGCTCGGTGACGACTCACCGGGTGTGGCCGCCGCGTGCCGGCGGGCGGAGCGCGGGGCTCTCGACTCCGCCGAACTGACCAGACTCGCCACCACGGTCTCCACGGGCGGAGGGGACATCGAGGTGCTGCCCGGCATCAACCGTCCCAGCCGTTGGCCGGAGCTCTCTGCGACGCGCCTCAGAGCGACGTTCGCCGCCTGCCGCGAGTGGATCGAGGACACCGTCGTGGACGTGTCCGACGCCTTCGATGCCGACGACGAGGTCACGTACGATCTCGCGGGGCCGCGTCGTCACGCGGCGACCTCGGCGACATTGGAAGAGGCTGATCTGATCATCGCGGTCGCCTCGGCCGATCCGCTCGGAATCAGCAGATTCGTGCGCGACCATGCCGAGCTGCGACGCATCGCCGCACGCACTCCCGTGGTCGTCGTGGTCAATCGGGTGCGACCGGGGCCCCTCGGGATCGATGCGCGAGGGCAGGTACGGCGCACGCTCGAGCGGTTCGCGGGCATCACCGACGTCGCCTTCCTGCCGTTCGACCAGCGCGCGGCCGACGCGGCGCTGCTGCATGCGCGCCCCATGACCGATGTGGCTCCTCGCTCGCCCTTCGCTGCCGCCGTGAGACGACTGGCGACGACGCTCTGTCCCGCCGAGGCGGAGACCGCTACTGCCGGTAGCTCGAGAGGAAGTTCCCCAGTCGTTCGACGGCTTCGCTCAGCACTCGGGGTTCGGGGAGCGTGACGAGCCGGAGGTGGTCCGGGGTCGCCCAGTTGAAGCCGGTACCCTGGACCAGCAGGATGTGCTCCGAGACCAGCAGGTCGTACACGAGCCGTGCGTCATCCCTGATCTCGTGCACATTCGGGTCGAGCCGCGGGAACGCATACAGGGCCCCCTGCGGCTTGACGCAGGAGACGCCGGGGATCGACTCGAGCCCCTCCCATGCGATGTCGCGCTGCTCGTGCAGGCGGCCGGTCGGAGCGATCAGCGCCTCGATCGACTGCACTCCGGAGAGCGCCGCCTGCACGGCGTGTTGGGCCGGGACGTTCGGGCAGAGTCGCGTGGACGCCAAGAGCGTGATTCCCTCCAGGAAGCCCTTGGCGTGGTCCTGCGGTCCCGTGATGACCATCCATCCGGACCGGTATCCCGCCACCCGATACGTCTTGGACAGGCCGTTGAAGGTCAGGCACAGCAGATCGGGAGCAAGGGTCGCCGTCGGGATGTGCACGGCGCCGTCGAACAGGATGCGGTCATAGATCTCGTCCGACAGCAGTAACAGCTGGTGCTCGCGGGCGATCTGCACCAGCCCCTCGAGGATCTGACGGGAGTACACGACGCCCGTGGGGTTGTTCGGGTTGATGATGACGAGCGCCTTGGTGCGTGGCGTGATCTTCGAGCGGATGTCCTCGAGGTCCGGCTGCCACTCGTCATCCTCGTCGCAGAGGTAGTGCACGGGCGTCCCGCCGGCGAGGCTGGTCATCGCCGTCCAGAGCGGGTAGTCCGGCGCCGGGATGAGCACTTCGTCGCCCTCATCCAGCAGCGCCTGCATGGTCATCGTGATGAGCTCGGAGACACCGTTGCCGAGATACACGTCATCGGGGTCGAATCGAGGGAAGCCCTCGATCTCCTCATAGCGGCTCACGACAGCACGCCGGGCGGAGATGATGCCCTTGCTGTCGCTGTAGCCGTGCGCCGTCGGCAGCGCCGCGAGCATGTCGCGCACGATCTGATGCGGAGCGTCGAAACCGAAGATCGCCGGATTGCCCGTGTTCAGCTTGAGGATCTTGTGTCCCTCGGCTTCCAACCGCGCCGCCTCGACGAGGGCGTTTCCGCGAATCTCGTACAGGACGTTCTTGAGCTTCGACGACTGGTCGAAGTTGCGCGTTGGGGTCATCGGCCAAGCCTACAGCGACGAAAGGAGGGCCAATCCACGCGGACTGGCCCTCCTTGCGCTGACGCTACTTCTTCTTCTTGCCCTGGGCGCGACGCTGCTCGCGGTTCCCGGCAGCGGGCGCCTCTGCATCGGTGCGCTGACCGAAAGCCCCGCGCGGCGCTTCCTCCGGCTCGGTCTGCGGTGCCTGCGCGCGAGCCGCCGCCTGGCGTACGCGATCGGTGGCCGCCTGCTGGACCTGACCGCGGTCGTTGCGCACCTCGACCTCTCCCGCATCGTTCGCGGCGGAGTACTCGAGTCGCTGCTCGCCGCCGTCCGTGGCGAGGCCCTTCGCCTCGACCTCTGCGGTCTGCGAGTCACCGGCACGACGCACCTCGACCTCGAGGTTGTAGAGGTAGCCGACCGACTCCTCCTTGATCTGCCCCATCATCGACTGGAACATCGCGTAGCCCTCGCGCTGGTACTCGATGAGCGGGTCGCGCTGAGCCATCGCACGCAGGCCGATGCCGTCCTTGAGGTAGTCCATCTCGTAGAGGTGGTCGCGCCAGCGGCGGTCGAGCACCTGGAGCACGACACGACGCTCGAGTTCACGTGTGGCGGCTTCGCCGAGCGACTCCTCGCGCGCCTCATACGCGATCTTGGCGTCGGAGAGCAGCTCACGGGTGAGTCCATCGGCATCGATTCCGCCCTTGCGGTCGGCGGCCTCGGCCACCACCTCATCGATCGTCACGCCGACGGGGTAAAGGGTCTTGAGCTCGGTCCAGAGAGCATCGAAGTCCCAGCTCTCATTGTGACCTTCCCCGGTGTGATCCTTCACGACGCCGCTGATGGCGTCTTCGATGAAGTGCTGCACCCGGTCGGCGATGTCATCGCCCTGGAGGATGTGTCGGCGGTCGGCGTAGATGGCTTCGCGCTGGCGGTTCAGGACGTCGTCGTACTTGAGGACGTTCTTGCGCATCTCCGCGTTGCGGGATTCGACCTGCGACTGCGCGCTGCGGATCGCACGGGACACGAGCCCCGACTCGATCGGCACGTCGTCCGGGAAGTTCGTGCGGGCGAGGATCGCCTCGGCCGCCCCCGACTGGAACAGACGCATCAGGTCGTCGGTGAGGCTCAGGTAGAAGCGGCTCTCACCGGGGTCGCCCTGACGTCCGGAACGGCCACGGAGCTGGTTGTCGATGCGGCGGGACTCGTGACGCTCGGTGCCGAGCACGTAGAGGCCGCCGGCCTCGATGACCTTCTCGGCCTCCTCCGCGACGACGGCCTTCATCGCCTCGTAGGTCTCATCCCACGCGACCTCGTACTCCTCGGGCGTCTCCACGGGGTCGAGGCCCTTGCCCTTGAGCTCCTGGACGGCGAGGAACTCGGCGTTACCACCGAGCATGATGTCGGTTCCTCGTCCGGCCATGTTCGTGGCGACGGTGACGGCTCCCAGGCGACCGGCCCGAGCGACGATCTCGGCCTCGCGTGCGTGGTTCTTCGCGTTGAGGACCTCGTGCTTGACGCCCTTCTTCGCGAGCAGGCGCGACAGGTATTCGCTCTTCTCGACGCTCACCGTTCCCACCAGCACCGGCTGACCGGATGCGTGACGCTCGGCGATGTCCTCGACGACCTGTGCGAACTTCGCCGTCTCGTTCTTGTAGACGAGGTCGGACTGGTCCTTGCGGATCATCGGACGGTTCGTCGGGATCGGGATGACACCGAGCTTGTACGTGGACATGAACTCGGCGGCCTCGGTCTCGGCCGTACCGGTCATGCCGGCGAGCTTGTCGTACAGGCGGAAGTAGTTCTGCAGGGTGACGGTGGCGAGGGTCTGGTTCTCGGCCTTGACCGGCACGCCCTCCTTGGCCTCGATGGCCTGGTGGATGCCCTCGTTGTAGCGACGACCGACCAGGATTCGGCCGGTGTGCTCGTCGACGATCATGACCTCGTCGTTCATGACGACGTAGTCGGTGTCCTTCTTGAACAGGGCCAGCGCCTTGATCGAGTTGTTGAGGAAGGAGATCAGCGGGGTGTTCGCGGACTCGTAGAGGTTGTCGATGCCGAGGTAGTCCTCGACCTTCTCGATACCGGGCTCGAGCACGCCGACGGTGCGCTTCTTCTCGTCGACCTCGTAGTCCTCGCCGACTTCGAGCGTGCGGGCGATCTTCGCGAACTCGGCGAACCAGCGGTTGGCCTCGCCCGACGACGGACCCGAGATGATGAGCGGCGTGCGCGCCTCGTCGATGAGGATCGAGTCGACCTCGTCGACGATGGCGAAGAAGTGCTCGCGCTGCACGAGGTCTTCCTTGCGCCACGCCATGTTGTCGCGCAGGTAGTCGAAGCCGAACTCGTTGTTCGTGCCGTAGGTGATGTCAGCGGCGTACTGCTCGCGGCGCACCGCGGGAGTCTGACCGGAGACGATGATGCCGGTGGTCATCCCGAGCGCGCGGAACACGCGCCCCATGAGCTCGGCCTGATAGCTGGCGAGGAAGTCGTTGACCGTGATGACGTGGACGCCCTTGCCGGCGATCGCGTTCAGGTAGGCCGGGAGCGTGGCGACCAGCGTCTTGCCCTCACCGGTCTTCATCTCGGCGATGTTGCCGAGATGGAGGGCGGCGCCGCCCATGATCTGCACGTCGTACGCGCGCATTCCGAGCGTGCGCTTGGCGGCCTCGCGCACCGCGGCGAACGCCTCGGGCATCAGCTGGTCGAGCGTCTCGCCCTTCTCGAAGCGAGCACGCAGCTCCGTGGTCTCGTTGCGCAGCTCGTCGTCGGTGAGCTTGGAGATGTCCTCTTCCAGCGCCCCCACTGCCTTGACGACCTGATTCAGGCGGCGGATGACCCGCCCTTCGCCCGCACGCAGCAGCTTCTCAAGAGGATTGGCCACGGATGTCATCTCCCTGTCAGTGGGTAAATCGCCGGTCATCGGTGAACCCGACGCCAGGCATACTTCGCCATGTTACCGGGCTGTGACCTGCACGTCGCCTGCATGGCGGTCCCGCGCGTCGGATCGTCGGGTTGCCCGGCAACCATATACTCGGTATCGCATTCCAAAGAACGGTCACGGGGGACGAACGATGTCAGTACGCCAGAGTCTGCTCGCCATCCTCGCGCAGGGGCCCTGCTACGGATACCAGCTCCGCCACGAATTCGATCGCCGCACCGGATCGGTCTGGCCGTTGAACGTCGGACAGATCTACAACACCCTCGAGCGCCTCGAACGTGACGGCCTGGTGTCGCGCGGCGAGGCCGACGATCGCGGACACGTGTACTGGCGGATCACGGATGCCGGGATCGCCGACGTCGACGAGTGGCTCTCCTCCCCCGTCGTGCGCCCCCAGGGCACCCGGGACGAACTCGCGATCAAGCTCGCGGTCGCGGCGACTCTTCCGGGCGTCGATGCGACTGCAGCGATCCTCGCCCAGCGATCGACCTCCCTGCGACAGCTGGAAGCTCTTCGGCAGGAGCGCCGAGCACGGGGCGACGCCGACGATCCCGAAGGACTCGCGTGGGCCCTCCTGACCGACTCCATGATCTTCGCCGCGGAGGCCGAGGTGCGCTGGCTCGATCACACCGCTCAGCGCCTCAGCGGGCATCCCCGCCATGCGATGGCGCTCGAGCTCACCGCCGATCGCCCCAAGCGCGGGCGACCCGCGAAGACCGTGTCGGCGATGTCCGACGCCCTCCCGGCACTCTGACCCACGTCACAGGCGCGCTCCGCACGCCAAGACGGACACGGGATCGCCGTTCGCCCCGAGCGGATGCTCAGCCATCCCTGTGCCCGGGGAAACTAGGATCGGGTCATGGCTGGATTTTGGGGCAGACGCAAACGCGAACAGGAAGAACTCGCCGCACAGGATGCCGATCTGGCTCGACGTGCTGAGCAGGCCCTGGTCAGCGCCGACGAGCGGATCCGCACGACCTCCGACGAGCTCTCCTTCGCGGAAGCCGAGCTCGGCGAGTCGCTCACCGCTGATCTGCGCACGGCACTCGCTGCGGTGCGCACCCACTTGCGCGAAGCGTTCCAGCTCCACCAGCTGAACCACGACGAGATCCCGGACACCGACGAGGAGCTGCGTACGCGCAACGCGCGCATCCTCCAGCTCTGCGACTGGGCGCAGGACCTGCTCGACGAGAAGACCTCCGTCCTCGCCGAGTCGGTCGCCAAGGTGCGACGCGCCCCGGAGATCATCGCGCAGGTGCGGGCCGAGGCAGCCGCGCTCAGCGCCCGCATCCCCCAGACCAACGAAGCCGTCTCCCGTCTCTCGGCCCGGTACGCCGATTCCGCCATGCACCAGATCACCGCCAGCGCGGCGGAGGCGGAGCAGCTCATCAGCTTCGCTACGCACAGCGCCGACGTGTCGGAACGCCGTCGCGCGGCGAAGCAGAACGAGGAGGCCAACGTCGCCCTCGAGACGGCGACGGAAGCCACCCGCCGTGCGTCTGCCCTGCTCGATGCGGTGGAGGACTTCGAGATCGAGGCCCTGCGCGCCGAATCCACCCTGGCCGAGGTGGTCGCCGACTCCCGCGGCGATCTCATCGCGGCGCGGACAGCCCCGAACGTGCCTGCCGTCGCCCAGGCGGTCGCCGCACTCCAGGCCGCGCTGGGCGCGCTGACGCCCTCCGGACAGCCCAACGATCCGTTTGCCGAGCTGTCCCAGCTGCGCGACGCGAACTCGGCCCTCGACCAGGCGATCGCTCAGGCCCGTCACCGCGCCGAGAACCCTCTCCCGAGCATCGCTCAGGTGCAGCACGCGATCGACGATGCCGACCGGCAGCTGGGGGTGGCGCGCGGCCTCATCTCCGGACACCGCGGCTGGATCGGTGCCGACGCCCGCACCCGCCTCGCCGAGGCGGAGCGCCTTCGCGTCGATCTGTCCGACCTCCTCCCCGCCGAGGACACTCGCGAAGCGGCGCTCGTCCAGGCGCGTCGCGTCGCGCACCTGGCCTCCGAAGCGCTGCAGCTCGCGCAGCGCGACATCGATTCCTCGCGTCCCCAGGATCAGAACTGGGGCGGCGGTGGCGGCTGGGGCGGCGGCGGACGGCGCGGCGGTGGCGGCGGCGATCTCGCCTCGGGCATCCTCGGTGGCCTCGTGATCGGCAGTCTGCTGGACGGCATCTTCGACTGACATTCAGTCTCCGCCGCATCCCTCGACACAGAAACGGCCCGGTCCCTCACGGGATCGGGCCGTTCTGCGATTCAGATCAGGAGGCGAGCGCCTCGGACGGCGGAGCCTGAGTGCTCAACGCGATGACACCGTAGTCCCAGCCCTTGCGTCGATAGACGACGCTCGGGTGGTCGGTGCGGACGTCGACGAAGAGGAAGAAGTCGTGTCCGACCAGCTCCATCCTGTCGACCGCCTCTTCGACGGTCATCCATTCGGCGTCGAAGCTCTTCGTGCGGATGACGACGGGCGAATAGTCGTCTTCTTCGGTCTGCTGCACCGGCACGCTGCCGGTCGCGACCGCGTGGAGGATGTCGGCCGA
Organism: Microbacterium sp. UBA3486; assembly: GCF_002377845.1. Taxonomy (NCBI): domain Bacteria; kingdom Bacillati; phylum Actinomycetota; class Actinomycetes; order Micrococcales; family Microbacteriaceae; genus Microbacterium; species Microbacterium sp. UBA3486. The sequence continues at coordinate 77,552 of NZ_DFQP01000065.1, read as the reverse complement.
TGCCGGCTGGACGTCGATGCCCTCGAGCGCTCCGCTCTCCTTCTCGAAATGCGCGCCGCGCGGGTGCTGTCGTCCGTCGACTCGCTTCTCCTTCGCGCGACGCAGCTGCTCCGACATCTTGTCGACCGCGAGGTCGAGGGCCACGAACTTGTCTCCATCCGTCGCCTCTGCGCGGACGACCGGACCCTTGCCGATCAAGGTCAGCTCGACGGTCTCATCCGGGACATGACCGTTGCGATACACGCGATGGGTGACTTTCACGTCCAGCCGTTGCGCGCGAGACGCGAGCATCTGGATCTTGGCGATCTTCTCTTCGACAACGGTTCGGAAGCGATCGGTGATACCCACTCCGACGCCAACGATGCTTGTTTCCATTGCTGCCTCCTTGTCCCGGTCCTCCCGGCCAAGGGCGGACCGTGGTCGCCTTGTGTCCCCCCACCGTAGTCCGCCCGCCGACGGATGTCACGGGATCATTCCGCTGTGTCGCCGGTGCATTCCCGATGAGGTTCATCAGAATCCGCCACGACGCGGCGTGGCGGCGAGCGCGACCGCCGCCACGACGCGGAAGCCGGTCGATCCCAGTGCGCGTGCCGCTTCGTCGAGGGTCGCGCCCGTGGTGACGACGTCGTCGACGATGACCGCCTCTGCGCCCCCACCTGACCGGCGTGCCTGCATCGCACCATGCACGTTGGACTCTCGTGCGCGTGCACCGAGGCCGCGCTGATCGGCGGTATGGTCCGCAATCGAGAGCAACCGGTGAGGCTCTGCGTGCGCGCGACGGATCAAGAGCTCGGGCACGCGGTATCCGCGACGCCGAAACGCGCTTCTCCTGGTCGGGACCGGCACGACCCACGTGCTCGGCGTGACCACAGGCTCGAGCACCGCCGCCAGGGCGGCGCCGAGGGGGCGGGCGAGAAGCGTCTCCCCCTCTCCCTTCAGACGGCGGATGCAGCGCGCAGCCACCCCATCGAACACGAGGGCGGTTCGGACCGGAATGCCTCCAGGAGTCTGCCCGAGCTGCAGGGCGGGCCGGAGTGCCGCTTCACACCGCCCGCACAGGAGCGTGGCCGGCTCATCGCATCCGGCACACGTGGCAGCGAGGAGGAATGCGGCGATCTCGGCACCGACGCCGCGGGGCCCCCTTGTCTTCCACATCCGAAGATCCTGCGCCCTCGACCTCCGCCGGAGCTGCCGATCATCCCCGTTGCGCGAATGAGCTGAAGGCAGGTCCCCTCCGTGCAGGGAAGGTCATTCACCCACGCGTGTCGCGAGCACGGAGACGTCGGAGGCGACCTCGCGCCAGGCCGACCCCGCGTGCGCGAACAGCTCGCCGTTGGAACCGAGGATCCTCACCCCGGATGCGGTGCGTGCGCCGGCGATCGAGACGGCGTTGCTCGGTGCGGCCTCCGCCGACCCCGGACCGCCGACCACCTGGGTGAGGAGACGCGGGCTGCTCTGGTCGGCGAGCACACCCACACGATCGGCCCCCAGCCACACCAATCCCATCGCCGGCTCGGAGAGCTGGGTCAGCTGCGTGAACTCGCCGAGCTCGATCGGGATGCCGGCGGCGTCACGGACGACCGCCGCGACGACCACCCACATCTGCTTGCCGACGGTCACCACGGCCGCCACCCTGGCGCCGTCTGCCGATACCCGCAGATGAGAGATCGCCGATGCGCTCGGCCATGCCTTCGCGATCTGATGCCCGACGGCATCGCTTCCCGCCGCCTGCACCGCCGCCGGTGCTCCCGCGGGGACCGACCAGGTGTAGCCGTACGGATCGAGTGAGGGCTTGATGAGACCAGGGCGGGCGTCCAGCTCGTCGAGACTGCCTTCGCCGATCAGATACACGTGCTGATCGGCGAGCTGCACGGCGGCGCGGGAGTCATCGGCGGCGACGTCTATGGAGACGATCGGCTGCGTGACGGCGCTGATCTCCGAGCTGATACCGGGGATGGGCGAGATCTCATCGCCGACGATCCGCCCGAACGCGCCGTTCTGCAGCACGAGAGTGCCCGTCGTGGCCGACGGGGGGACGACATCCGCCACCCCGGCCTCGAGGTTGCGGCCGTCCACCGTGAACCGGACCTCGGTCACCGCGACGCCGGCAGCGCGGAGGGTCGCCTGGAGCTGGGTGCGCATCCGGGAGAGCGTGGCGGCATCGAGGCCCGAGGCGGGCCGGGTGAGCGCGACATCCGCGATCTGACCGACGATGGGAACCGCGTCCTGCGCCAACTGCACGTCGGCGGGGAAAGCGTTCTGCACTGCGGGGTCCAACCACTCGCTGGGCTCGCCGCCGATGAGCGCCCGTGTCACCGTCGTCGCGGGGCTCTGGCGCCGCGGGAACCAGCGCATGTCGGGCACCAGCCTCGACCAGCCGAGGTCGAAGTACTGCAACGGATACCCTTCGAACACCTTGGTGAATCGCGTCTCATCGATCACCACGCCGTCCGGCGCCTGCGTGATGCGCCATTCGCCGTTCTCCATCCGCTGCAGCGTGAATGCCACGTTGGACGATCCGAGGGCCTCGGAGTACTCCCCGGCGTCATCGACACTCGCGACCAGGTCGAGCGTGACCTGGACCTCTGCGGTGTCCGCACTCTCCACCTCATCGTCGGGGACCGAAGAGGTGACGGTTCTGGTGTCCGTTCCGATGTCGATCGACACCCCTGCCGACGGGCTCCAGCTGCGCTGCAACGAAGGCGCGAGGAAGTCGCGCGCGGTGTCCCAGTTGTCGGTCGTCGTGATACCGGCCTCGAGGAAGCCCTCGACGATCTCCTCGGGTCCCGCACCGGTGATCGGGCCGGAGGCCACGGGGAGGATGTCGACGTCCTGCGGGGACTCCCCCAGCTTGAGGCCGACCGCGACGTCACCACTCGTCGGCAACCCCGCGCATGCGGGAAGCAGCGCTGCGACGAGTATCAGCGCGAGGCCTCGCAGCCGCCGATTCGGTCTCCGCTCGGTCACGACCAGTCCTCCTCATCGAACATGCCGGCGGGCGCGTCCGTCAGCGAGATCGGCTGGGTCGCGTCGCCGAGCTCCGCGAAGGGCTCCTGGGGTTCGATCGGGATCGGGCTCGGACCGTCCAGGACTCCACCGTGTCGGGGAATCGTGAGCACGAAGTTCGTCCCGACGCCGAGTTCGGACCAGACGTCGAGGGTACCGCCGTGCAGGGTCGCATCTCCCAGGGCGATCGACAGCCCGAGTCCCGTCCCCCCGATCGTGCGCTGACGCGAAGGGTCGGCGCGCCAGAAGCGATCGAAGACACGCTCCGCATCGGCCGGCTCCATGCCCAGGCCGAAATCCCGCACCCCGGCGGCGACCGCGTGCTGGTTGCTGTCGACCGTGACGACCACCGGGCGTCCCTCGCCGTGCTCGATCGCGTTGCCGATCAGGTTGCGCAGCACCCGGCGCACCCGACGCGGATCCATGTCGACGGGCGAGTAGCCGCCCGGTGCCACCAGCCGCAGCTCGGTGCCGTGCCCCTCGGCCAACGGACGCATCTGCTCGATGATGTCCTCGGCCAGGTGGGTGAGACTTGTCGCTTCCAACTCGAGCTGCACCGATCCCGCGTCGTAACGGCTGATCTCGAGCAGATCCGACAGCAAGGTCTCGAAGCGCTGCACCTGGGCGTGCAGCAGCTCGGCCGTGCGGGCGGTGGTGGGGTCGAACTCCTCACGCTGGTCGTTGAGCATGTCCGCGGCGAGACGGATGGTGGTCAGCGGAGTCCGCAGCTCATGCGACACGTCCGACACGAACCGCTGCTGCACCATCGACAGCTCGCCGAGTTCCTTGATCTGCGACTCGATGCTGTCGGCCATCGCGTTGAACGACCGTCCGAGAGTGGCGAGTTCGTCCTCTCCGTGTACTTCGAGGCGCACGCCGAGATCCCCCGCCGCCAGCCGCGCGCTGGTCTCCGCAGCCTGCACGATCGGGGTCGAAACGGCGCGGAGGACGATCCATGAGATCGCGGCGACGATCGCCACGAGACCGATCCCCGCGATCCACAGCGTCCGCTGCACGAACACCAGGGTCTGGTCCGCGTCGCCGAGGTCGTAGGCGAAGTAGATCGCGAACGCGCCGGCTTCCGGCACCTGGAGCTGCTGCCCGACGATGATTCCGGGAACCTCTCCCCCGTCCGGGGAGGGCAGAGCCACCGACTGCCAGGCCTGGCGGTCGTCGAACTCCACGACGCGCGCCTGGAGCTCCGGGCTCAGCAGGCTCCTGCTCAGCCCGGCCTCGAAGCCGTTCAGTCGGACGCCGTTCGCATTGTCGATCTTGAAGCCGGCGAGCTGATCGGTGCTCGACGTGCGGGTGAGATTCGACTGGACGCTGTTCCACAGTTCGGTGAGGGCTGCGGAGTCGTCCCCCACCTCGGCCACGTCCAGGATCCCCTGCGCCTGATCGACCGCGCGGCGGGAGTCCTCGAGGGCGACGTCCTTGCGGGAGATGAAGAGATCGTTCTGGATGACGAGTGCCATCGTCACACACGTGATGAAGATCGCCAGGGAGGTCGCGAGCAGGGTGATCGAGAGCGTGCGGAACCGCAAGGAGCGGCGCCACAGGATGCCGAGCATCGTCGGCCAACCTCGCCAGTCGCGCAGGACAGCGACCGTCGCGGTGGTCGCTGTCGTCGCGGCCATCGTGCTCCTAGCCGACGCTCCCGGCGCGGTAGCCCACGCCGCGCACCGTCATGACGATCTTCGGGTTGTCGGGGTCGAGCTCCACCTTCGCGCGCAGGCGCTGCACATGCACGTTCACCAGTCGGGTGTCGGCCTTGTAGTGGTAGCCCCACACCTGCTCCAGGAGCATCTCCCGGGAGAACACCTGCTGGGGCTTCGACGCGAGTGCGACGAGAAGCTGGAACTCCAACGGCGTGAGCGCGATCGGAGCCGTCCCCCGACGGACCTCGTGCGCATCGACGTCGACGGTGAGGTCGCCGACGCGGAGCTGCTCGCTCGTGGCCTGCGGCGTGGGACGAAGCCGGGTGCGGATGCGGGCGACCAGTTCCTTCGGGTTGAAAGGCTTGACCATGTAGTCGTCGGCGCCCACCTCGAGCCCGCGGACGACGTCGGCGGTGTCGCTGCGCGCGGTGAGCATGATGATCGGCACGCCGGACTCGGCACGGATGCGGGTGCAGATCTCGATCCCGTCCATGCCGGGGAGCATGAGGTCGAGCAGCACGAGGTCGGGTCGCTGCGCTCGCCACTCGTCGACGGCGCGCGCACCGTCCGCGCAGAAGACCGGCTCGAAGCCTTCGGTCCGCAGCACGATCCCGATCATCTCGGCGAGCGCGGTGTCGTCGTCGACCACGAGAATACGTGAGGTCATAAGAGTTACCTTATGGCACCGAGTCCCAGCGATCCCAGGTCTGCGCACCGTGTGCGGGATATGACGCGCCGCGCGAGGGATATGACACGATGGGAGCGCACGATGGAGAGGGAGTGCCTGTGACCGGACAGACGTGGACGCCTGCCCCGAAGAAGGGCATCATCCCCCTTCATCCGCTCTCGTTCGGAATGCTGCTGGGAAAGGCCTTCGCCGCGCTTCGGCACAACCCGAAGGTGCTCTTCGGCTTCGCCGTGGTCATCCAGCTCGTCGTGGTGGTCGTCACGGCCGTGGTCATGGGCGTCGTCTTCTTCACGACGTTCAGCCGCCTGGAGACCGTCTCTCCCTCTTCTCCGGACTTCGAAGCGGTGATGGCGGGGACCATCGCGGTGAACCTGATCGCCGGGCTCGCCGTGGGTGTCGCCTCGATCGCCTTCACGGCGATGATGCAAGGCGTCGTCGCCGCGGAGATCGGCTATGCCGCGATCGGAGTGAAGGCGACGCTGCGGATGCTGTGGCGCCGGATGGCCCCGGCGTTCTGGCGACTCGCCGGCTTCGCTTCCCTCTCCGTCGCGGCCGTGTTCGGCATCTTCATCATCGCTGCCGTCATCATCGCGGCCTTCATCGCCGGCGGCATGGGCGGGAGCGCCGAGATGGTCGGCGTCGTCGTGCTCGTGGTGATCGTCATCGTCCTCGCCTGCATCCCGCTGGCGGTGTGGCTCACCACGAAGCTGCTGCTCGTACCGTCGATCCTGGTCCTCGAGCGTGCACGTTTCCGAGACGCTTTCGTCCGCTCCTGGAGGCTCACCCGCGGGCGCTTCTGGGTCGCATTCGGTGTGACCTTCCTCATCAGCGCGATCATGGGCATCGCGGCCCAGGTCGTCAGCGTCCCCGCCACGCTGCTCGGCTCTCTCCTCGGCTCGGTCGTCGCGCCCACAGGAGCACAGGACCCGAGTGCGGTGGTCGCCTTCGTCGTGACCTTGATCGCCCCGCAGATCCTGCTCCTCGTCATCCAGGCGATCACCCTCGTGGTCCAGAGCACCGGGTCGGCGCTCGTCTACCTCGACTGCCGGATGCGCTACGAGGGTCTGGACCAGACCTTGATCGCATACGTGGAGCGCCGAGACCTCGGCTGGACCGACGAGCAGCAGGACGATCCGTTCCGCGTCGATCCGTCGCGGGCCGTCACCTCTGCACCGCCGCCCCGCCAGGTGCCGGAGCACGTCATGATGTCGCAGGGCTACGGGTATCCGCCGTACGGCGCACAGCCGACGTTCGGAGAGCCTGGAGCGCCTCAGGCATATCCCGCACAGCCGTACCCCGCACAGGGCCAGCCGGCGCAGCCTTCGATGCCGTATCCGGCGGCGGCGCCCGTGACACCGCCTGCCGTCGCGTTCCCGCCACCGCCGCCTCCCGCGCAGACCGCCGCATCGGGAACATCCACCATGCCGAGCGTGCCCTCAGCGGAAGCAGCACCCGATGACGGCGGGTGGGCCGCGCCCGGCGCAGACGGCACCGCATGATCCGACCGTTCGACGACCTGTTCGTCCCCGACGGGGACGAAGCCCGACGCTGGGCGGAGGAAGAGCTCTCCAACCCTCGCTACGCCGACGCGAAGCCCACGTGGTTCGATCTCCTGGCGCGCGACATCGGCCGTTTCCTCGCCGACCTGTTCAGCTCCGGCAACGGGGCGGGCATCGGGCCGTCCGCCCTCATCATCGTCATCGTCATCATCGCGGCCGCGCTGGTCGCCGCTCTCATCATCTGGGGCAGACCGCGCAGCTCTCGCGCCGTCAGGCGGGCACAGGGGGACCTCCTCGGAGCGGCCGACGACCGCAGTGCGGCGCAGCTGAGATCGGACGCCGAGCGGGCCGCCCGCGAACGAGACTGGGACGCCGCGACGATCCTCCGGTACCGGGCGATCGCGCGCAGCCTGCGGGAGCGCGATCTGATCGATCCGGCGCCGGGCGCGACGGCGCAGTCGATCGCCCGCGAGGCGAGCACGGTGTTCGTCGACGAGGCAGCCGCCATGCGTCGAGCGGCCTCCTCCTTCGACGACGTCCGCTACCTCGGGCACGCGGCGAACGCCGAGACCTATCGGGACCTCGTCGACATCGATGATCGGATCCGCGCACGCCGCCCCGAGGCGGTGCCGGCATGACCGTGATCGAGCCTGACCACGCCGCCTCCTCCCCGGCTGCCCCTTTCACGGCTGAACGCCGCCCGAGCCGGGCCAAGACGATCATCGGATGGACGATCGTCGCCGTCCTGGTCCTGATCGTCGCCATGGTCGGGCTGCGTGTCGCCGTGACCGCCCCCGGCGCGCGCGGTGCTCTCGACCCCGAAGCCCGAGACGACGGCGGCGCCCTCGCGCTCGCGGACATCCTGCGCGATCAGGGCGTCGAGGTCGACGTGCGCCGCTCGCGGGCCGAGGCGCTCACAGCGATCGACGAAGACACGACACTCGTGATGGCCAACCCGTACACCCTGACCGACGAAGCCCTGGAGACGCTCACCGCTCCGGCGGGGCGCGTCGTGTTCCTCTCGACGGGCACGCACCTGCTGAACGAGCTCGGCATCGGAGAGAACGCCACGGGAACACTGCCGGCGGCGGCCCCCGACTGCGACGTCGCCGAGTTCGCGAGGGTCGGGACCATCCGCGCCGACCGCCTGTTCACCCCGGCGGACGGCGTGCAGGCCTGCTTCGGCGATGCCGAGGGCGCCGCCGTCCTCGTGGACCGCCGTTCCACGCCCGAACGCGTGGTGGTGGAGGGCACCAGGCTCTTCGGCAACGCCTATCTCGCCGAGAACGGCAACGCCGCCCTCGGGTTGGCGCTGCTCGGCCAGACCGATCGCGTCGTCTGGTACGTCCCCAGCTTCGCGGACTCGGACATCGAGGCCGAGCCGGTCGACACCCTCGGCAGTCTCACGCCTCCCTGGGTCACACCTGCGATCCTGCTGCTGATCATCGCGGGGATCGCCACCGCGATCTGGCGCGGTCAGCGGTTCGGTCCCCTGGTCGCCGAGACGCTGCCGGTCACCGTGCGCGCGTCGGAGACGATGCACGGACGTGCGCGTCTCACGGCCAGAGCCGCGGATGCACCGCACGCCGGGCAGGCGCTCCGCGACGGAACCCAGCGACGACTGGCTCGACGGCTCGGACTCGCCGTCCACGCAGGCGCAGACGAGGTCGCGGATGCGGCCTCTGATCGACTGCGGATTCCCCGGGGCACGCTCCAGGCGCTGCTCGCCGGGCCGCTCCCCGAGAACGACGCCGCTCTGGTCGACCTCGCCAGACGCCTCGACGAGCTCGCGACCGCAGTGGACGACAGCACGCACGTCGACCGATCAGAACCGACCACCCATCCCCGAGAAGCAGAGGGAAACACGTGACCGTTGAGAACCATCCCACCGACGACGCCGCACTGCGCCAGGCCATGCACCGGGTGCGCACCGAGGTCGACAAGGCGGTGGTCGGCCAGGCCGGCACCGTCACCGGGCTGCTCGTGTCGCTGCTCGCCCGAGGCCATGTGCTCCTCGAGGGTGTGCCGGGCGTCGCGAAGACGCTGGTCGTCCGCTCTTTCGCACGAGCGCTCGGCCTCGACACCAAACGCGTCCAGTTCACTCCCGACCTGATGCCGGGCGATGTCACCGGCTCGCTCGTGTACGACGCGCGCACCGGCGAATTCGACTTCCGCGCCGGACCGGTGTTCACGAACATCCTGCTCGCGGACGAGATCAACCGCACGCCGCCGAAGACCCAGGCCGCACTCCTGGAAGCCATGGAGGAGCGCCAGGTGTCGGCTGACGGCGTCAGTCGCCCCCTGCCCGATCCGTTCCTCGTCGCCGCGACGCAGAACCCGATCGAACACGAGGGCACCTACTCGCTGCCCGAGGCGCAGCTGGACCGCTTCCTGATGAAGCTCGTCGTCGGCATGCCCGAACGCGACGCGGAGGTCTCGGTGCTGCGTCGACACGCGGAGGGCTTCTCGCCGCGCGAGCTGACCGGTGTAGAGGCGGTGGTCACCGCCGACGAGATCCGCGCAGCCCAGCAGGCGGCCGCCGCCGTCGAGGTCACGGACGACGTGCTCGGCTACGTCGTCGCCCTCGCGGGGGCGACCCGCCAGTCTCCGTCGGTCGAACTCGGTGCCAGCCCGCGCGCATCGACCGGTCTGCTCGCGGCGGCGAAGGCGTGGGCGTGGCTCAACGCCTCCTCCGCGGTGACCCCCGACCACGTGCAGACGATGCTGGTGCCCGTGTGGCGCCACCGCCTCCAGTTGCGACCCGACGCGCAGATGGAAGGCGTGTCTGCCGACGCGGTGCTCACCTCCGTGGTGCAGCAGACCCGGGTGCCGATCTAGGTGTTCGTCACCGGCCGCCTCGCCGTCGCCCTCGCCGTGGGCGTCGTCCCGCTCGTCATCGCCGGACTCGCGGGCTATCCGGCGTACGCGGTCCTCGGCGCCTGGATCGGCCTGTGCGCGCTGCTCGTCGCCGTCGACGTCGCGCTCGCCGCGAGCCCCCGATCGGTGACGGTGAGTCGCAGAGTGCCCGCGCGCGTGCGCATCGGGGAGCCGGTCCCGGTGAGCGTGGCCGTGCACAACCACGGCACCAAGCCACTGCACGCCCTGCTTCGCGACGCATGGCAGCCGACGGCAGGGGCACCGTCGGACCGGCAGCACCTTGTCGTCCCGCCGGGTGAGCGCGGCCGTGTCGCCGTTCCGCTCCTCCCCCGCCGTCGTGGGGAGCTGGCCAGCGAGTTCGTGATGATCCGCTCCCGCGGACCACTCGGCATCGCGGGCAGGCAGGCACGGCATTCCGTACGCGGAGCGATCCGCGTGCTCCCTGCCTTCTCCTCGCGCAAGCACCTTCCGTCCCGCCTGGCTCGGCTGCGCGAGCTGGATGGCAACACGAGCATCCAGGTGCGCGGTCAGGGCACCGAGTTCGATTCGTTGCGCGAGTACGTGCGCGGGGACGACGTGCGCTCGATCGACTGGCGGGCGACCGCCCGCGCAGGAACGACGATGCTGCGAACCTGGCGACCGGAACGGGACCGTCATGTGGTGATCATCATCGACACCGGACGTACAGCGGCAGCTCGTGTCGGCGACGGTACGCGCGTGGACGCCGCGCTCGAGGCGGCACTGCTGCTGGCGGCACTCGCCTCGCGTGCCGGTGATCACGTGCACCTGCTGATGTACGACAGGGTCGTCCGCGGGCGGGTCACCGGGGTCGACGGCGCCGCGTTGCTTCCGGCTCTGACCGACGCCATGGCTCCCGTGCACGCGCGGCTCGTCGACACGGACTGGCACGGCGCATTCGCCGCCGTGCGCTCGCTCACGACGCGTCCCTCGCTGATCGTGGCCCTGACGGCGCAGGACGCGGTCGAATCGGCCCGTGGCTTCCTCGGCGCCTTCCCGAACGCCTCACGTGCGACCACGGTCCTCGTCGGATCCGTGACCGACGACGGCATCTCCGCTCTCGCGCGCCGTCGTGATTCCCGCGAGGACGTGTATCTCGCCGCGGCCGCCGAGCGGACTCTCCGCGACGCCGAGAACGTCGCCGACGCGATCCGCAGGGCCGGGGGCGAAGCGATCGCCGCCGACCCGGAAGACCTCCCACCGCGGATCGCCGACCGCTACCTCGAGCTGAAGGCCGCCGGTCGACTCTGACGCCGAACCGATCGCGTCAGCCGACGACCAGGCGCGGGGTGCCCGCTTCGTATTCGACGAGGTCGCCGGTCTCACCCGCGCGATGCGCCCGCCCGCCGATCACCAGCATGTAGATGAGGAACACGGCGAGCGCGGCCGCACCGATCCCGATCTTCACCGGCCAGGGCAGTGCCCAGCCCGTCACGAATCCCTCGACGAGCCCGGCGAGGAACAGCGCGAAGACCAGACCCATCGCGACGGTCGCCAGCGCCCTTCCCTGCTCGGCGAGCGCCTGCCCACGCGTACGGTGCCCTGGGGCGACCCATGCCCAGAAGACGTGCAGCCCGGCGGCGGCCGCGACGAAGATGCAGGTCATCTCGAGCATCCCGTGCGGAAGGATGTACAGCACCATGAGGTCGGCTTTGTCGTGGACGGCCATGATCGCCCCGGTCGTGCCGAGACCCATCGCGTTCTGCACCAGCACGTACACCGGCCAGATCCCCGTGACGCCGAAGAGCACGCACTGCATGGCGATCCAGGCGTTGTTCGTCCAGACCATGCCCATGAACGCCGCTGCCGGGTTCTCCGTGTAGTAGCCCGTGAAACTCTCCTCCGCATACTGCGCGAGGGCCGCAGGCGGCCCCAGGGTGGCCACGATCGCGGGGTCGCTCGCGATCCATGCGGCGGTGCCGACGGCGACCGCGATGAACGAGATCGCGATGACCAGCGTCGTCCAACGCAAGCGGTACAGGGCCGCGGGCAGCTGCCACCGGAAGAAGCGGCTCGTCTGGGTGAGGATGCTGTCGGATGCGCCGGTGAGTCGCAGCCGGGCGCGGACCAGGATCGTCGACAGGTACGCGCCCTGCGGCGAGTCGCCGACGGACGTCTTCAGTTCGGCGAGATCGGCGGAGGCCGCCCGATACCGGACGATGAGCTCATCGACCCCGTCGCCGTCGAGACGGGCGCGACTGAGCTGGTCGAGCCGCTCCCATTCGGCGCGGCGTGCATCTGTCAGCGCATCGGCATCCACCTGATTTACTGTACTCATGTCCGTCCCGATCGACGTCTCCGACGAGGTCCTGTCCGGCGAGGCCGTCGCGCTCGACGTGCAGCCCGTCGGGTTCCTGCTGCGAGCGCTCGGCGCCGCGATCGACATGCTCCTCGGCTACGCCGTCTTCATCCTGTGGATCTTCCTGCGCATCTGGCTGCTGGACGCGGGGGTGCTCGATGAGACGACGGATCGCATCGCCGTGGTCTCGGCGTTCGTGGTGAGCTTCGTCGTGCTCCCGATCACGATGGAGGTCGCGTTGAAGGGACGCAGCCTCGGCAAGCTCGCGGTCGGTGGACGGATCGTGCGCATGGACGGCGGCGCCGCGGGTTTCCGTCACGCGTTCATCCGCGGGCTGCTCGGCGTCCTCGAGATCTACATGACCTTCGGCGGGATCGCCGTGCTCACGGGCGCGTTCACCGCGCGATCGCAACGTCTGGGCGACCTCGTCGCCGGGACCTACAGTCAGCGCGTGCGCACACCCGCTCTGAGCTCGCACGTCCCCGGCCTTCCCTCACCGCTGGCAGGCTGGGCGCAGATCGCCGACGTCGCACGGTTGCCCGACCGTCTCGCACGCCGGATCTCCCAGTTCCTGCAGAGTGCCCCGCGCATGATCCCGGCGGCGCGGGCACGCGTCGCCCAGGATCTGCTCACCGAGGCGAGCCCGTTCGTCTCACCGCTGCCCTCGGCGCCGCCCGAGCAGGTTCTGATCGGCATCACCGTTCTGCGTCGCGAGCGCGAGCGGCGCGCGCTGGAGAACTCCGATCGTCGTGCCGAACGGCTCACCGGCCGTCGGGTCGGCGTCTAGCGGACGTCCGCAGGAACCCTCCCACCACCACGGGGCGACCCGATCGAGCCTGCCGGTGTGTCAGAAACGGATCGCGTCGATCACCTTCACCCGCAGGGCGACGAGGGCGGGGATGAAGCCCGACACCGCGCCGACGATGACGGAGGCGAGAAGCCCGATGAGCGCCGCCCGCATCGGGAACGGCGGGATGTCCTGGATGCCGTAGAACAGCGACGTGATGACCCATTCCGACCGCAGCACCGCGACGACGATCGCGATCCCGATCACGCCGGCCACCGTCGTCGCCACCAGGCTCTCCAGGAACACCGCGAAGAAGACCCGCCCCGAGCTCGCCCCGAACGCGCGTCGTACACCGATCTCGCGCACACGCTGGCGCATCGCCACGAGCTGGATGTTGATGAGGCTCAGCGCTCCGAGGGCGAGGATCAGCGCGGCGATTCCTCCGGTGATCATCTCGAAGGTCGCCTGGGCGTCCATCGCGCCGGGCTGCGCCGCCCAGTCCGATCTGTTCACCGTGACCGTCTGTCCGGCAGGCAGGCCCGCCCGGAGGTCCATCGCGAGCACCGGGGCGATCTGGTCGACCTGCCCCGTGCCCATCCAGATCTCGTACTGGGTCCACGCCTCCGTGGGCAACGCGTCCACGCGAGCCCGGTACGCGTCGTAGAGCAGATCGACGCGAAGCTCTTCGTCGCCGAAGCCCTGGCGAGGTGTGACTCCGATCACCTGGTACGTGCCACCGGCCGGACCGCTCAGGGTCACCGTCGGGTGCTGCGACAGCGGCACACGCCCCAGACGGTCCCAGAGGGGCTCGGTGATCACGACGGGGGGTGCCATCGCCTCGGTGTCCGAGTCGATGAACCAGCGCCCGTCCAGAAGCCGCTCGCGATGGATCTGCGAGAACGCAGGATCCATGATGCGCGCCGGAACCGGCGCGATGCCGTCGGGAAGCTGCAGGTCGACCGTCAGCCCCTGGGAGATGCGCGCGGTGTGGCTGAAACCGAACCGCTCGGACACACGACTGAAGCGGGCATCGAAGCCGTCGGCGTCGACGGGAGAGCCGTCATCGGTGTTGACGGAGACGACGACGGTCGCGGCGCGCCCGCCCCACCGGTCGGACTGCTCGGCCTGGAACTGGCGCTGGTACTCGGAGAACGCGACGACCGCGGTCAGAGCGCCCACCGACACCGCGATGCCGATCAGGCTGAGCAGCACACGCAGCTTGTGCACCCGGATCTCGGCCCAGGCGTCGGAGAGAGCACCGAGGAAGCCGGTCATGCGATCACCTCCGGCGGCGCCGAAGGCACCGACGCCGCGAGGGTCGACGCTTCGAAGGCGCGGCTGAGGTCGGCGGCTTCCAGGCGGCCCGCATCGAGGCGGTAGTGCCGACGTGCCCGTGCCGCGACATGGAGGTCATGGGTGATCGTGACCAGTGCGGCGTCCGTCTCGGTCGCCACCTCGTCGAGGAGCGACATCACGGATGCGCCGGTGTCGATGTCGAGCGCGCCCGTCGGCTCGTCGGCGAGGATCAGGACGGGTCGGCGGACCAGCGCCCTGGCGATCGCGACGCGCTGCTGTTCGCCGCCGGAGAGCTTGTCCGCGATCTGCTCGACACGATGCCCGAGGCCGACCCGCTCCAGCATGTCGGCGGCGATCTGACGACGGTTCCAGAACATCTTCCCCTTGGCGTGGCCCAGCGGCATCATCACGTTGTCGATCGCCGTGCGCCCGGGAAGAAGATTGAACTGCTGGAAGACGAAGCCGACGTTGTCCCCGCGCAGGCGGTCGAGCCGACCGGAGCGCATCCTGCGCACCTCGCGCCCTTCGAATGCGACGGAGCCCGATGTCGGTGCGTCCAGCATGCCCAGGATGTTGAGCAGGGTGGATTTCCCGGATCCCGACCGACCCACGATCGAGACGTGGTCACCGGCTCCCACCTCGAGGGTGATCCCGCGGAGGATCTCCAGCCGGGAGTCATCCGCCAGGAGCACGCTCTTGGAGACGTCGTCGAGCGCGACGAGACTCACCAGTTCATCCCGCTGTCGCACTGCTCCACTCCCGGGGAGACCTCGTAGCAGAACTCCTCGACGGGAGCCACGAAGCCGGGGACGAACTGACGGATGCTGTCACCCTCGGCCAGCCCCTCCGTCACCTCGACCGTGACGCCGTCGTTGACGCCGAGCGTCACTGCGCGCTCCTCGGGGTCGGATCCGTCGCCCGCGTCCACCCAGACTTTGCCGGATCCCGCGCCGCCCTGGACGGCGGTGACCGGGATCACCAGAGCATCGTCGACCTGGCCGAGAGCGAGGTCCATCTTCGCGGGGAGTCCGGCGAAGACGGTCTGATCGACGGGGATGGCGCAGCGCACACTCGCCGTGCCCTCCGCGGTGACCTGCACCCCGACTCCGGTGCACGCGAACGGCGCGGGACCGCCGGTGATGGTGACCGTCGCCTCCGTGGGCGCGTTGACGAGGCGGTACAGCTGCACAGGGTCGACCGTCGCGAGCAGGTGGTACTTGGCCGGGGTGAGCTTGTACGCCTCTGTCCCGACCGTGGTGGCCTGGCCTTTGACCATGGCGAACTCCGACACGTCGCCCGCTTCCGGCGCGACGACGTCGATGTCCTTCCGCGGCTCTTCCTGGCGCACGGTGTAGAGCTTCTGGCCGGCGGCCACCGCTGCTCCTTCACCCACGTGCACGGCGAGGACGGTGCCGTTGAGCTCGCCGCGGACGACGTAGGCGTCGTCGCGGGCCACGTTCCCACTCAGGCTCAGCGCGTTGACCACCGAACCGCGTTCCACCATCACCACCGGATCCGTGATCCCCGCCTCAGGGCTGACGACGCTCTCCGCGCGGTCGGGGAAGAACGCGATCTTGACGAGTGCCGCGGCACACGCTCCGAAGACCACCACGAGAAGCAGGGGGAAGATCCAGCGGCGCCAGACGATCACGAGTGCCTTTCCGGCCGTGCCGCCCTGGCACGCCTGCGGTCAGCGTATCCAGACTTCGGATCCTCGCCGACGGCTGCGTCCGCGTGTCGACGCAACGCCGTCAGGCGCGGAGGGCCTCGTGACGCACGACGAGCCAGCCCGCGGGAACCGAGAGCCGGTCCGCATGCGGTGAGCACAGATCATGTGCCTGCGGGTCGTTCGCGGCGCCGAGCGGGCCGAGCGCCGCCATCTGATCGCCGTAGTCGTAGGTGAGGGTGGCTACGGCTTCGCGCGCGCAGCCGACCTTCGAGCACAGTCGTCCGTCCATCTCAGCCAGCGTACGGCGCACCCCGGGTGAGCGTCGGATGCCGCGCCGAGTGATCCTGGCACCGCCTAGACTTTCGTCATGCCCCGCCGCCGCACCGCTCATGCCTCCGCTGCCCCGCGGCGCGGTGCACGCCACGGACGACACGGGCGTCTCGGCCGCAGCGAGGTCGTGCGACCGCCGCTGGCTCCACTCGACGGCCGCCTCGACAGATTCGACCTCACCGTCGGAACGGCCGTGGAGTTCCTCCGCGGGACGTGGCCAGAGTTGCAGGACGTCCGGTTCGAGATCGGCGCGATCCCGGGTTTCGAGGCCGGCGAAGAGGTGCCGCGCTGGTACCTCGATCGCGACAATCGGCGTATCGTCCTGTTCCGACTCCCCATCGAGCGGCTCCTGCCTCCGGGGCACGACGATGCCGCTCACCGACGCATGGCCATCGAGAGCGCGGTATTCCGCGCCGCAGCGGAGTACGTCGGCCGTGAACCGTGGGATCTCGGTCACGAGCACTGACGCTCCGGCCCCCGAGGCGCCCGCATTCCGTCAGGGATAGACCGTGATCGGCTTCTCTCCGCCACTGCTCGCCTGCACCGGGAGCACTGCGAGCGCACCGGGTGCCGTGAGGGTCACGGCCGCGTGCACGGGCGCCGTCGTCCGCATCCGGTACGTCGTCCGCCCCTCGACCGCGGTCCCGCCGGTCTCCCCCGCGGGGATGACGACCTCCTGGGCCTGACCGCCGTCGACCGGCTCGAGTGTGACGGTCGCGTCCCGGTCCGAGGTGTTCGACACCTGCAGTCGTGCCGCGGGACCGGAGGGCACGGCGAAGACCACGTCGGCGTCGATCTCCGGCGCGGGAGTGATCCACGCGAAGTCCGAATCGAGACCGAAGCCGTCCTGCTGTCTGACCCCGGCGAGGAGCGGCACGTCGGATTCGACCTCGACGGTGTACCGACCGGGCTCGAGGCCGGAGAGCGAGACCTGAGCGGGAAGATCCGCCTCGACGGGAACGGTGAACTCGTCTGCAGGCCCCGTCGCTCCCTCGGCCTGAACCTTCACCTGGACCCGAGCGTCGACGCCGGGGGCCAGCACCCGCAGAACGGCCATCTCCGCGTCATCGCCGTTGGCCGGGAACGCCTGCACTCCGGTGAAGACGAGTCTCTGCTGGGGGCCCGCGACCGAGTCCTGGAGATCGATGCCCGCAGGATCGAGGACGCGCACGAGCGAGGACTGCAGGGCCGCTCTCACCGGAGCTCCCACCGCGCTCACCTTGACAACCGGCAGATCGTTGCCGGCGGCGAACGAGGTCAGAGGAAGCGCCGTCTGCGAACGCGGAGGGACGATGACGGTCCGGGTGCTCCGGGCGGCTCCGTACACGGCGAGGGTCACCGTCGACGGGACCTCGGTCGCGTTGGTGAGGGTGATGATGTCTTCGGTGCCCGTGTCGATGCTCCCGCCCACGAGCCACGACTCCAGCCTCGGCACGCCGCAGGGCAGGGCGGCGTACCCCGCGAGGTCGTCCGCGGCGATCGTGACGGACTCGGCACCGGCGATCAACGGTGCCGAACGCCCGTCGACCGGGCCGGTGAGCACCTGAGGTCCGCCCGCATCGGGCAGATCGGTCACCGCGAGCGCCTCGGACGACGGTCTCCCGGCCGTGCCTCCGGACGTGAGGCTCGTCGATGCCGCCGAGAGCATGTCCAGGGGAGCCGACGAGTCGCGACCGAGCGCACGGAGATCACCGTTGCAGACCAGGACGCTGTCGCCGGGTACGGGTGTGACCTCGACCTGCGCGGGGTCGTGCGCGACGGTCGGCCACGGCGCATGGATCGCCGCGGCGACACCGACGACGCAGGCGGCGATCACGGCCACCCCCGTGATGACACGGGCGCTGGTCGCGGCGACTCGGAAGGCGCGGTTCCCGTTGCTCATCGGTCCTCCTCCATCGGCTTCGCGTGTTCGTCGTGGAGGCTCGCCGAAGCGCCGTCCACCGACCCGCCGTCCACCGACCCGCCGTCCGCTGTCGCGTCGTCCACCGGCCCAGAGGCGTCTTCCATCACCGGGTCAGCGATCGGCGCCAGTGCCTCGTCGTCCAGGGCGGGCGCGTCCTGGGGGTCCTCGATCACCCCGACGGGCGCTTCATCGAGGGAATCCCTGTCCTCCGCGTGCCGAGGCAGCAGGATCGGCTCCTCAGGCACGCGACCGACGATCCGCGACTGGGCGCGAGCCGCACGACGCGACGCACGGGTCGGGATGGACAGCAGGAGGGCCGCGAAGACCGAGAGCAGCTGCACGGTGATCACGAGGCGAGCGGTGCCCTGCTGGGCGGATGTCAGCGACGGCTGCGCGGCGGCGTCGGCATCGAGACGCCAGAGCACGCCGCGATCGGTGGTGCCCGCGTGCACGAGGCCGGCGCGCTGATCGATCGAGGCGACCGCCGCAGTACGGAGCGCCCGCGCCTTGTCCCCTTCACCGGGCGCCTGAGCGACCAGGACGTAGCTGATCCCTTCGGCGGCCAGTGCTCCTGGAGCATCGAAGTCGCGGGCCGAGAGGAGATCCACGGCCAGGGTGGAGATGTCGGCCCCCTGTGGTTCGACCGCGGTGGAGATCATCGTCGACTGCGACCCCAGCGTCTCGCTGGCTCCCCAGGCCACTTCTGCGGCCAGTCCGCCGTCGTTCTGGGGGGTGAGCACGAGGGTCGCGATCGGCCGGTCCCCTGCAGCCTGTGCGGCCACGTACGAGGGCAGCGTCGACTCAGGACCGTTCGTGAGCACCGCGCGCCCCAGGTGCAGGGCGCTGAACGCCGGGATCGCGCAGACCGCCAGTGTCACGGCGGCGGCGACCGCCGCGAAGATGCGCAGGCGCGGAAGCGTGAGCGCGGTGTCGAGCGTCACGAGGGCAGCCCCCACGACACCGATCCACGCCAGGCTGAGTCCGGTGCCCGGCCAGATCGCGACCGGCGTCCCCTGCGCGAAGCTCACGGTGACCCCCACCGCGAGGAACGCCGTGGCAAGCCCGGACAGGGCGACCACGAGCAGGGTGATCCCCGCGCGCCAGCGTGGAGCGACCGCAGCACCGAGCGCCAGCACGGCGAGAGGTGCGCACAGGAGTGGTGCCCACACGGCGATGGGTGCGGGCAGAAGCGCCATCCAGCCGCCCAGCTCCGACGTCGGGAAACCACCGGCGATCGCAAGGCGTCCGGCGACGTCAGCGGCGGCCTGGGGGCCTGCCCAGATGAGTCCGGGGTCGCCGAGGATCCCCAGAGGCGTGCCGTGAGCGAGCTGCCAGATCACCAGTGGTGCGAACAGTGCGATCGTCGGCACCGGCAGCCAGAGCAGTCGCCCCGCGCCTCGGAACTGCGCCGTTCCCAGCACGATGCCCAGGGCGACGATCCACAGCAGCGCGAGGGCGGGTGCCAGCGACGGTGCGCAGGCGAGCACGGCGGCGAGGAGCAGCGACGCGCTCCCCGCCGCCCCCCATGAACGATGGGCGACAACAGCACTGTGGAAGAGCCAGGGAAGCAGGAGATGGACGAGCACCGCCGCCGGACGTCCGTCGACCAGGGCGGTGAGGAACGTGGGCGCGAGCGCCCACGCGATGCCGGCGAAGATCCGGAGCCCTCCGCGATCGGTCACTCGCGTGGCGGCGAACCACCCTCCCAGAACCGCGAGCGGGAGGGCGAGGATCCACAACAGCACCATGGCGAAGGAAGGACCGGCCGGCCAGAGCGTCCCGAGTACCGCGACCACGGAGGCGAAGGGGTCGGCAGGGCCGACGAGGCCGAGGGCGACGTCGCGGGTTCCCCACGCCGCATCGCTCCAGAGCGCGGCGACGGTCTGTCGGAGCGGCAGCAGTCCCCCGCCCCCCAACGTCGGCCAGGCCAGCAGGCTCGTGAAGGACGCAATGCTGACGACCAGGGCCGCGAGCACGGCCCAGGCCCCACCACCGGAGAAGAAGCGCAGTTCGCTGACCGCACCTCCCTCACTTCCGTGCCCGTCGTCCAGACGCCGACGGAGCTCGGAAGACGTCACCCGCAACGGAGCGATGCTGGCCCAGGTGGAAGTGCGGAAAGCGCGGATGCCGGCGCGGGAACGTGCGACGGCACCGAATCGGAACATCGCCGTGAGGGCAGCCCCCCATTCGGGGAGGACAGCCTCGGGCCGCTTGCCGACGAGGTCGGTGATGGACCGCCACAGCGCAAGCGGAAGCAGACTGAGCCAGTGCAGCGGCACGGCCGCGGCCGGCGCATACGCCAGCCGTCGGTGCAGCTGGGCCAGGCGGGTCACGTAGGCGCGGCGCGATCGACCAGAAGGAAGCGCGGCAGGACCGCCCGACGATGCCGAGACCCGCGCACTCGGCGCGAGGACGACACGGCCACCCCCGAGGCGTGCACGGACCCCGAGGTCGAGTCCCTCATCGGCGCCCGCGAGGGCCGGATCGGGTCGCAGGGCATCGCGCACCTCGCCACGGATGAGCATCCCCCGCACATCGGCGCCGAGAGCATCGTCCGAACGGTCGTGCTGACCCTGATCGAGCTCTCCCGCCGCGAGTTCGACGGAGCGGCCCCACGCGGTCATGCTGACGCCGAGCGAGACGATCTCGCGCTCGTTGTCCGTGGCGACGAGCTTGGGGGCGACGATGGCGGCGGACGGCGAGCGCTCCAGCGTGCCGCTCAGACGCTCCAGCGCCCGAGGGTGCGGCGTCGTGTCCTGTGCCAGCAGCCAGACCGCAGACCCCTCGGGCACTCGAGGTCGGGCGAGCTCCACCGCCTCGGCGAAGGACGTCGAGGCACGCGCCTCGATGATCCCTTCGACGGTGCCCGCGACGGCCTCGCTCTCGCGCACGGACGACGCATCGCCGCATACGACGAGGGTCACCGCGGCCGCGGGGGTGGTCTGCGTGCGAAGGGCGTCGAGAGTGCGGAGGAGTTGCGCTCGGGAAGAGGATCCAGTGCGCGCGACGATGATGGCGTGAACTCGGGCTGGCATGACGTCGTCAGCCTATGCGCGGGAGGGGCGACGTCGGAGCACCGGATACGGCGCGCCCGCGAAGCCGGTGGCATCGTGGCTCTCGGGCCGATGCGGGTCCGTTCAGCTCGCGCGGCGCTTGAGCTTCCTGCGCTCGCGCTCGGACAGGCCACCCCAGATGCCGAACCGCTCATCGTTGTTGAGAGCGTATTCCAGGCACTCCCCGCGGACGTCGCACGACGTGCAGATCCGCTTGGCGTCCCTCGTCGATCCACCCTTCTCAGGGAAGAACGCCTCCGGGTCGGTCTGCGAGCAGAGAGCGTCGCTCTGCCAGGCGAGAGCGTTGTCGTCATCGCCGGCGTCGGTGCGTCGAACCCCGGGAACACCGAGGTTGATCGGATCGACGAACCAGTTCTCCGGTACGTCTGAACGGTAACCCGTCATCTCGATCTCCAACCCTGTCTCCGCCCCCCGGCGGGCCGTGCGCATGACTAATTACACCCGTGTCATTCGCTCCGGTCAAGTCGCGGATCGTAAACCCTCAAGCGACTATTGAAGGTTCATGGACCATCACCGGCGTGTCGGGATGCGGTGATCGGCCGCGGGGATCACCGCCCTGGACCAGCGATGAAGACCTCGCCCACGCCCGAGAGCGTGACGGTCGCCTCGTCCGCGTCGGCGAAGGCGACCGTGCCGACCGCGAGCACGATTTCGTCCCCGGAGGCCGAAGAGACGGTGACTTCTCCCGCGGTGGCGAGCACCATCGTCGGCCCGGAGACGTCGAGGGTGAGGACGGCTCCGTCGACCACGACGCGCTCGAGGGCGAAGTCGGATACCGGAACGGGATACGGCGTGACCGGCCCCGCGCTCTCTGCGCGCAGCACCGGCACCTCCCCGGGAGTGGTGTCGAGGATGGCCAGGAGCTCGGGCACATCGATGCGCTTCGGCGTGAGGCCCCCGCGGAGCACGTTGTCGCTCGCGGCCATGATCTCGACGCCGAGCCCGGAGAGATAGGCGTGCAGCAGACCGGCGCGCAGGAACACGCCTTCTCCACGCTCGAGCACCACGTGGTTCATGAGCAGCGCCACGACGACCCCCGGGTCCCCCGGGTACGTCTCCGCGACGTCGGCGATGGCGCGGAGCGTCGTGCTCCACTCCCCCGCCTCGCCCCGAGCCGCGGCCGTGACGATCGCGCCGATGATCTCGTCGACCTCGTCGTCCGCCTCACCGCCGAGCAGCCAGGCGATCACGTCGCGGAGGGCGTCGCCCTCGGCGCTCAGACGTGCGCGCAGCTGTCGGACCCCACGGCTGTCATCGAGCTCCTCGAGCAGAGAGAGCGTGTCGGGGACGGGACGCAGTCCGCTCAGCGACTCGAACCGATCGCTGAGCGCCACCAAGAGTTCGGGTTTGTGGTTGTCATCCCGATAGTTGCGCTGCGGGTCGTCGGTGTCGAGACCGCTCTCCCGCGCCCACCCCGCGCGCGCCTGCTCGATCGTCGGATGCACCTGGATCGAGAGCGGGCGTCCCGCCGCGAGCAGCTTGAGGAGGTAGGGAAGCGTGCCTCCCGTGACCTGATCGAGTGTGCCACCACCGGCGACGTCGGCGGGGTCACCGGGGTGATCGCCGAACCAGACCTCCGCCTCCGGAGCGCCGGTCGGTGTGCGTCCCTCGAGTCCGGCGAGGAGGAAGTCCGATCCCCAGGCGTAATCGCGGGGCGTGTTGGTGAGGCTCAGCAGCATGCCACCAGCGTAGAGCCGCGTCGCCGCGTTCAGCGACGTCGGGAGCGCGGGGCGGTAGCCTGAACGCGATGGCCCAGTACACGAAGCATCCGGTGTCTGCCCCGCCCACCGCGCCGGAGCGCGAGTCGACGGGGCATCTCATGCTGCGCGGGTATGCGATCGTCGTGCTCTTCGTCACCTTCGCCCACTCTGCCGTCTACAACCTGCTCGGGCCGGAGGGCGCCGGGATCACGCTCGCCGTCTTCACGCTGGCGACGCTCGGCATCGGCGTCCCGATGCTCGCCCGCAATCGCCCGCAGCCTTTCCGCTGGCGTCGCCTGCCCTGGACCGCGCTCGGCTACACGACCCTCGCGCTCGTATCCGTGGCCTGGTCGCAGTGGCGCGGGCCGACGCTCATCACGTGGGTCCTGCTCGCGTCCGTCACGGTCAACGCTCTCTTCATCGCCCACGTGCTCACCTGGCATGAGATCGTCCGCGCTCTCTCCTCCGCGTTCAAGTGGATCCTCGGCCTCTCCCTGGCGATCGAGCTCTGGGTCTCTCTGGTGCTTCATGGACCGCTGCTGCCGAACTTCCTCGAACTCCCGGACGGAAAGATCGATCCGCAGTGGTACTGGGTGCGCGACAACCTGTTCGACGGGGGCAGGATCCAGGGCATCGTCGGAAACGCGAATCTCCTGGCGATCATCTCGCTCTTCGCGATCATCACATTCGGAGTGCTGTTCGCCGCCAGAGCGCGGTGGCGCACGACGCTCGCCCTGTGGATGCTCCTCGCGGCGTACTTCCTGTTCCGTACGGCATCGGCCACCGCGATGGTGTGCGCAGCCGCCGTCGCGGTGGTCCTCGTCGTCGCACTCCTGATGCGCCGCGCCCGCACCCCCGGCGCACGCACGCGCATCTACATCGTGGCCATCGGCGGCGCGGCGATCGCGGCCCTGGGCGTCTGGCTGCTGCGCGAGCCGCTGCTCGGTCTCCTCGGCCGCAGCGCCGATCTGACCGGCCGTTCGGACAAGATCTGGACCAAGGTGCTGCAGCGCGCCGGCGAGCATCCGATCTTCGGCAACGGCTTCTCGAGCCCCTGGATCCCGACGGACCCCGCCTTCGACGAGTGGATCACCGACCACGGCATCACCGTGTTCCACGCGCACAACATGTGGTTGGACGTCCTGCTCCAGCTCGGCGTCGTCGGCGTGGTGCTCATGGCGGTCGCGTACGGCACGCTGCTGTGGCGCTCCTGGTTCTTCGCCGTCGACCGTCCCCGCTGGGATCTCGACGGCGCACGACCGTTCTCCCCGCTGACCCTGCTTCCCAGCCTGTTCACGGTGGTGCTGCTGGTGCAGGGCTTCTCCGAGTCCACCCCGATCATGCTGTGGGGGTGGATGCTCCTGGTGCTCCTGTCGTTCAAGCTCAAGTCGGTGCCGCTGGTCGGCGTCGGCGAGCGCGACCTCCTGTTCGAACGCGGCGCTCGGCAGCGGCGGGTGCCGTGACGCCGGCGCGCCCGATGGTCCGCCTGCTCGGATCGGTGGAGCTGGCTCGTGCGTTCACGCTCGCTGCTCTGACCGCGGTGTTCGGATCGTACGCGATCCGACAGATGACGTCAGCCGTCACGCTGGCGACGATCATCGCGGCGCTGTGCCTGCTCGGCGCGGCGATCCTGTGGGTGCGCAGGGACGAGCTCTCACTTCTGCGCATCGCACCGTCGTCGCTGCTCGCGTTCCTCGCCTGGGCCCTCGTGAGCGTCTTCTGGAGCACGGACAAGTCCGACACGATCTTCGGCTGGATGTCCCTGTTCGGCTATGCGTTCCTGGCGATCACGATCGGACACATCCGGGACACCCTCCAGACCGTGCGGGCGATCGGAGACACGCTGCGGGTGCTCCTCGCCGCCTCGCTCGCCGTGGAGATCCTGTCGGGCGTGCTGCTCGACCTGCCGTTCACATTCCTCGGCGTGCAGGGCGACCTCGCGGCGGGCGGCCCGATCCAGGGGCTGTTCGGCAGTCGCAACATGCTCGGGTTCATCGCGGTCATCGCACTGATCACGTTCGTGATCGAGTGGCGGACGCAATCAGTGAACGCACCGCTCGCCGTGATCTCGATAGGGCTGGCGGGGTTCCTGGCGGTGCTCTCCTCCTCTCCGACCGTCCTGGTGCTCGCCGGTGCCGTCGGCGTCGTCACGGTGGCGCTCACGATCGTCCGGCATGCGCCTCCGGAACGACGGACGATCGTGCAATGGATGCTCGGGGTCGTGGTCACCCTCGCTCTCGCCGCCGGGTTCGCGCTGCGCCACCAGATCATCGCCCTGCTCGACGCCGGATCCGACTTCTCGCTCCGCGCCTCGCTGTGGAACACCATCCTGGACTTCGTTGCGGTGAAGCCGATCCAGGGCTGGGGCTGGTTCGGCGACTGGGCGCGCGGCGAATACCCGTTCACCTACATCAACTTCCAGCTCGACGATCGCCACCAGAGCGCGCTCAACGCGTTCTTCGACGTGCTCCTGCAGCTCGGCGCCGCGGGCCTGGTGGTGTTCCTGCTCCTGGGCGGTGTCGCCCTGATCCGCTCCTGGCTCGTGGCGAGCACACGACGATCGGTCGTCTACGCGTGGACCCCGATCATGCTCGTGACCCTGGCGGTCGACTCGATGTTCGAGAGCTTCACGCTCGTCGGCGCCGGGTGGTTCATGCTCGTGCTGTGCGCGCTGCGTGCCGGGCAATCGCGGTCGTGGCGCGAGAACATCGACGCGGCGCACACGGGCGCCATCCCGACGCTTCGTCCGCAGGAATAGCCGGAGAGCGTGGTCAGCGCAGCGAGGAGAGCTTCTCCGCCCAGGTGATCGCGTCCCGCACACCGTCGTCCACAGAGCGCTCCGCACGCCAGTCCAGGACATCCGCCGCGCGATCGACGATCGCGAAGGCGCCCGCCTGGTCTCCGGGGCGGCGATCGGTGTCGATCGTGGGAAGGGGCTCACCGGTGACGCGCTCGAACGCCGCCACGAGCTCGCGGACGGTCACGCCCTCCCCTGTACCGATGTTGATCACCTGGTAGGGCTCATCGGGTGTGGAGACGTCGTCGAACCTCTGGACAGCAGCCACGTGCGCGAGTGCGAGGTCCCAGACGTGGATGTAGTCGCGCAGCCCTGAGCCGTCGCGGGTGGGCCAGTCGGTGCCCGTGATCGAGAACGGCTCGCCGGTCGCACGGGCGCGCATGATCTTCCCCAGCGCATGCGAGGGCACGGGGTTCTGCAGGCCGGTACGCATCTGCGGATCGGCACCGATCGGGTTGAAGTAGCGGAGAGCGATCGCCCGGAAGTCTCCGTTCGTCGCCGCGTCCTTCAGGATCTGCTCGACCATGGCCTTGGTCGTGGCGTAGGGACTGGACGGTGCGAGCGGGCTGTTCTCGTCGGCACCCTGTCCGCTCTCCCCCGCGTACACCGCTGCCGAGGAGCTGAACACGATGCGGGAGACACCCGCGTCACGGAGTCGCTGGAGCAGCAGGATGGTCCTGCCCACGTTGGTGTCGTAGTAGCCGAGGGGGTCGGTCACCGATTCGGGCACCACGATCCGTGCCGCACAGTGCACGACCGCATCGATGTCGGGGTGATCCGACAGGAGACGGGTCAGGATCTCCGGGTCGGCGATGTCGCCCTCATAGAGATCGCGCCCCTCGCAGAACGCTCGAAGGCCCTTGGACAGGTCGTCGAGGATGACCACTTCCATCCCCGCCTCGATGCACGCGGTGGCGACAGTGGATCCGATGTATCCGGCGCCGCCGGTGATCAGTACCTTCATCGCAGCCAGTCTAGCCATCGTCTCTCGGCAGCCGAGGTGAGCCTCTCCGCTGATCCGGAGGGAGCGGACGGTAGGCTACTCACTGCTCATCGAGTCCGGTGGCTGCATTGCGACAGCCGCCTGCGGCATCAACATCGGAGAAACCAGCCCGTGGCACACGTCCTGCAGAACGTCGTCTTCCCTGATGCAGACGACCCCGCCGTGTTCCCGCTCTACGTGGACCCCGAGCACCGGCCGACCGCAGAGGGCGAGCATGCGGCGGGCGCTTCCGCCACACCGATCGACGGCGTCCTCGGCCGCTACAGTGCGCGCGTCCCTGCGCAGAGCACCTGGTCGTTCAGCACCTATTTCAACGCCTTCCCCGCCTCATACTGGCGCCATTGGACGAGTGTGCGAGACGTGCGTCTCACCGTGCGCTCCACCGGAACCGGCACCGTGCTGCTGCATCGTTCGGATGCGCAGGGCGAGTCCCAGCGGATCGATGCGCGCCCCGTCGCCGGAGACGCCACGACGATCTTCGATCTCGATCTCGACGGTCACGACGACGGCGGCTGGATCTGGTTCGACGTCGTCGCAGAGGACGAGCCCGTCGTCCTGGATGGCGCGCGGTGGGAGACGGAGCGGGAGCCGGTCCGCACCGGGAAGGCGTCGCTCGGCATCACCACGTTCGACAAGCCGGACTACTGCGTCGAGACCCTGCGCACGTTGACGGCGTCCCCCGATGTGCTGTCGCTCGTCGATCGCATCTTCCTCGTCGACCAGGGCACCCGGCTGGTCAGTGAGGAAGAGGGATACGAGGCGGTCTCCTCACTCCTCGGCGACACCCTTCAGGTGATCCGCCAGGACAACCTCGGCGGCTCCGGCGGGTTCGCCCGGGCGATGCACGAGTCACTCCACCGACCGGAGAGCGCGTTCGTGCAGCTGCTCGACGACGACGTCCGGCTCGAGCCCGAATCCCTCCGCCGCTCCATCGTGTTCGCCCGATACGCGACCGAACCCACGATCGTCGGTGGCCACATGTTCGATCTGAGAGCACGGTGCACGCTGCACGGCTGGGCCGAAGTGGTCGACGAGGCGGCCTTCGCCTGGGGCGACACGAACCCTGACCGCATGCCCCACGACTTCGCGACGGCGAGCCTGCGTCGTTCGCCCTTCCTGCACGCTCGCATGGACGCCGACTACAACGGCTGGTGGATGTGCCTCATCCCGCTCGAGGCGATCCGTGAGATCGGGCTCGCACTGCCGGCGTTCATCAAGTGGGATGACGCCGAATTCTGCCTCCGCGCGGGGAAAGCGGGCTTCCGCACCGTGTCGGTTCCCGGCGTGGCCCTGTGGCACGTGTCGTGGGTGCACAAGGACGACATGATCGACTGGCAGGCCTACTTCCACGCCAGGAACCGGATCGTCGCCGCGCTCCTGCACTCGAATGCGCCTCGCGGCGGACGACTCCTGGTGCACAGCCGTCGT
Source organism: Microbacterium sp. UBA3486 (assembly GCF_002377845.1). Lineage (NCBI taxonomy): Bacteria > Bacillati > Actinomycetota > Actinomycetes > Micrococcales > Microbacteriaceae > Microbacterium > Microbacterium sp. UBA3486. The sequence continues at coordinate 49,520 of NZ_DFQP01000065.1, read as the reverse complement.
GTCGATCTCAAACACCTGATGATGATGCAGTACTACCCCGTGGCCCTTCGAGCGAAGGCGCTGCGCGACATCCTGGCCGGGCCGCACCGGCTGCGCGCGAGTCTCGCGACATCGATGCCCGCCGCCCGCGCGCTCGCGTCGGAGTTCCCGGAAACGGTCGTGCACCGAGACGACTCGGCCGTCGGTCACCCGCGGACCGGACGTCGACGATATGCGCAGGCGCCGAAGAGCCCCGAAGGACTGCGGCTCCGCTGGCTGACGCTCTCGACCCTCGTCATGAACTGGTTCCGCCGTCCCGCTCCAGAGAATCTCGCCGCTCCCGAGACGGAGTTCCGGAAGAAGGATGCCGTGTGGTGGCGACTGGGCAACGTCGACAGCGCCCTCGTCGAGACTGCGGACTCCACGGGAAAGCTCCTGTACATCCGCGACCGGCGCACGCACCGTCAGATGTTGCGCGAATCGATTCGGCTGCACGCCGAACTGCGCCGTCGCTGGCCCGAACTGCAGAACCACTACCGTGACGCGCTCCCCGAGCTCGTCTCTCCCACGTCCTGGCAGCAGATCTTCAAGGAGAAGGCATGACCGCGGCACCCGCTGCATTCGACCCGACCACGGCGACGATCGTCATCGTCACATACAACCGCTCGCACCTTCTCACCGGTCTGCTCACGAGCATCGCGGCGATGGACCCGAAGCCGGGTCGCGTCGTGATCATCGACAACGCTTCGGTCGACGACACCACCGAAGTGGTCGACTCGTTCCGTGACGGCATCGGTACCGAGATCGTGTACCGCCGTCTCGACACCAACACGGGCGGATCAGGCGGCTTCAGCGAGGGGATGCGCACCGCATACGACCTCGGCGCCGAATGGATCTGGATGATGGACGACGACGTCGAGGTCCTTCCGGACGGCCTGGCCAGGATGGGCTTCTGGACCCCGCGGTTCAAGAGCATCCAGGGTCGCCGCTTCGACTACGACGGCAGCGAGTTCTACTGGCAGTACCGCATCGCCGAGCGCATGGGCATCCCGATCCCCTTCGCTCCCTCCGGGTTCGACACTTCCGGCTACAAGGAGATGAACAGCGGCTGCTTCGAGGGCATGTTCATCCACCGCTCCGTCGTCGCCCAGATCGGCCTGCCCGACCCGCGCTTCTTCATCTACTGGGACGACCAGATGTACGGGTGGCTCGCGTCCCGCAAGACGACCGCGGTGATCGTGGACGAGTTCGTGCTGCGCCGCACGCGAGAGATCAAGCAGTGGGACATGGGCGTCCGGCACATGAACGCGTCGAGCAACGCCTACCGCTTCTACATCATGCGCAATCGCGCCTACATCAAGAACTACTACCGCGTGCACGGCGTCTACAACCCCGTGCTGTTCGGCCTGGGGACGGCGATGACCTTCGCGAAGGAGCTCATCCGACTGGTGTTCGTGGAGCGGACGGTCCGCGGCACCAGCAACCTGTTCCGAGGCCTGAGAGAAGGCGGCAGACTCGCCCGCGATCGGTCCTGGCAGCCGATGCCTCCGCTGGAAGGATGAGGCCATGACCGACGAACCGCAGCCCGAGCTCCGTTGGGCCCCCATCGAACCCCAGCCGCGCAATCGCGGACGAGTGTGGTTGATCATCGGACTCTCCGTCCTCGCCCTGCTCGTCGTCGCGGCGCTGCTGTTCTTCCTCCTTCCCAGGGATGGGACACCGGCGCCGGGCGCTTCGACGTCTCCGACAGCCACGACGACGCCTACGCAGACGCCGTCCGCGATTCCGTCCGCGTCCCCGGACCCCACGGCACCGGTCGACACTCCCCCACCCGTGGAGGACCCGTCTCTTCCCGCGTTCCGCGACCGCGTGGGCGTGTGGCTGGAATCGGCGCCGGTCGGGCTGGACATCGTCTCCGAAGGCGAAGGAGACCTCGAATCCGTTCTGAACGCGATGCAGGAGGACGCGCAGCGCCTGGCAGAGTCGCTGCCGCCGTCGTCGATCGCTCAGGAGTGGAGCACGACGACGAGCGAGTACTTGAGCCGACTGGACTCACTGCGCTCCGCGGTATCCTCCGGATCGAACATCAGTCAGGCGGTCGATGCCGCGCGCGTCAGCGTCGACGCGCTGCGCAGCCTCGCCGGCCTCTAGCCTCCGAGTCGCCCGCGGCTATCGAGCGGGCGACTCGAGACGTCGGAGACGCTCCTCATAGTGCGAAGCGAGCTCGAGCCGGATACGGGCCCGCTCGTGTTCGGCTCTCGCTCGCACGAGATCGCTCTCCGGATCCCCGTTCGCGAGGTCGAGCTGATGCCGCAGCCACTCGAAGCGCTGCTCCAGCGCAGCGACCTGCGGGGCGATGCGATCGAACTCGGAACGGATGTAGGAGAAGTCTGCCTGGTTGCCTGCCAAGCGAGCCTCATAGTCGGCGCGGTCGCGCTCGAGGCTCGCACGGGCCTCCTCGAGGCGCGCGTCCACTCTGGCATCCACGCGGCGCACGACAGCAGCGTCGATTCGTCGACGGATTCGGTTCAGCATTCAGTCCTCAATCATTCGGGTGATTGGTGATGGTCGGGTCGGGGTCAGCGGTGATAGGAGATGCGCCCGGAGTCGATCCACTCGCGCACGAGCATGGATTCGAGATCGATGCGGTGTTCGGCCCCGACGGCTGACGGGTCTCCGTAAGCGTGGTTCCAGGCGGTCTGATCGGGCGCATCCACGAAGGAGAACCCGGTGACGTCGATCTCGACATCGGGGAACAGCCTGGTCGCGATCCAGAGCATCACCGTGCCGGTGGTCGCCCATTGTCCGCCCTCGTACGGGTCCACTCCCATCGCCTCGCCGAGCGGGAGGATCACCTCGCGGTTCGGCATCGTCACGATGCCCAGGTCCGGCGGCCAGAACTCGGGGGTCTTCGGGTTCTCCCACAGCAGACGCCCCGGCTCGATCATGAGGTAGAGACGGTCGGTGTATTCCGAGAAGAACCATGGGGTCGGTCGGACCCCACGGTTGAAGACCACGACGTCGACGCGCCGCCCGACGGTCGCCGGACCATCGATGTCATCCATTCGGAAGCCGTTGACGCGGATGACGAGGTCTGCGGAGTCGATCCGCTCCGCACGTTCCGGAGACTCGGCCAGAGGCTGATTCCCCACGACCGCGACTCGGCGGATCCCCTCGGGCCGGCCGAACGACTCAACCAGCGGTCGAAGCCCGTCGTAGAAGGCTTCCTCGCCAGTCGTCGCACGCTCGTCGCCGACGAGCTCCGTCACACGCCCCATAGACCCACAGCTTAGGGCAATATTCCGGCCTATCCGGAATTGCGGTATGCAGTTCGCAGGGCCGGAGCGGACGCCCCGCGCAACGCATGTCGCCTCGTCGAGGAACGCCCCCGTCTAGAGTTGTCGGCGTGACTTCTGCGCAGACCATCGATCTCTCCTCGGCGAAGATCGGCACCGGTTCCCCCGTGTTCACGATCGCCGAGATGTCGGGCAACCACAACGGGGACCTCGAACGAGCGCTCGCGATCGTGGATGCCGTGGCATCGACAGGAGCGAACGCCCTCAAGATCCAGACCTACACCGCCGACACGCTCACGATCGACTCCGACCGCCCCGGCTTCCGTGTGAAGGGCGACCACGATCTCTGGGGCGGACGCAATCTGTACTCCCTGTACCAAGAGGCGCACACTCCGTGGGAATGGCACGCGCCGATCTTCGAGCGCGCCGCCGCGCACGGTCTGATCCCCTTCTCCACACCATTCGACCCGACCTCCGTCGAGTTCCTCGAGGGTCTCGGCGTCGAGCTCTACAAGACGGCGTCCGCGGAGATCGTCGACCTTCCCCTCCTCCGCGAGGTCGCTCGCACGGGCAAGCCGATGATCGTATCGACAGGAATGGCCACCCTCTCCGAGATCGACGCCGCGGTGACGGCCATCCGCGATTCGGGCAACACGCAGCTGGTGCTGCTCGCCTGCACCGCGGCCTACCCCGCCATCCCCGAAGAGGCGCGACTGGGCAACATCCGGACGCTGAGCGAGGCCTTCGACGTGCCCATCGGACTCTCCGACCACACCCTCGGCATCGGGGTCGCCGTCGCGGCGGCCGCTCTCGGAGCCGTCGTGATCGAGAAGCACGTGACGCTCGACCGGGGCCACGGAGGCGTGGACGCCGATTTCTCCCTGAGTCCTGCCGAGTTCGCCTCCCTGGTCAGCGCGTCGGAGCAGGCACGGATCGCCGCAGGAAGCGGAACCGCCTTCGGTCCCACCCCGCAGGAGCAGACGGTCCTCGCACTCCGCCGATCCCTGTACGTGACGGCGGACGTCCGGGCCGGTGACGTCGTCAGCGCGGCGAACGTCCGCTCGATCCGCCCCGCCGGCGGTCTGGCACCGGAAGCCTTCGGGCTGGTCGAAGGGCGTCGATTCAGTCGCGATGCGGACCGAGGCACCCCTCTGTCCTGGGATCTGCTCTAGTCAGCCAGCCGGCGAGAGACGCCACTTCGCGAACGTGGCGAAGCCGCCGGCATCGGTGGGAAGGTGCGGCAGGTATCCTGCCCGCTGGAACAGCTTCGATGAGGCCGTGTTCGCGGTGTGGACGGTCGCGAGGAGGCGACTCGGCGCCTCCACGTTCAACGCCTCTTCCGAGGCGGCGAGCACGGCACCGGCGAGGCCACGTCCACGCTGCTCCGGGGCCATCGTGATCGACGCCTCCCAGTCTGTCGCAGAACGCCGATCCCACCGCGTCGAGGCCACGAGTCGTCCTTCCGACTCGACGACCAGGAGTCGCCGGTCCGGATCGGCGAGGGTGCGGTCGAGCCACGAGACGTGCGAGCTCCATTCGAGAGGTTCGCTGGACCGGGAGTGCGCTCGAGTGGACTCGTCGTTGCGCCAGTCGTAGAGCACCCTGGCATCGTCCCGGGCCGCGGAGCGCACGTTGACCGGCGGCGAGGGACGGGGCGGATCGGGCACCGCATCGACGAGCTGCTCCCAGGATGCGACGATCCGCCATGTCCCGAGTCCGTCGACCGTCTCCCGAAGCTCGGCTGACTGCGCCGCCAGCACGTCGCCGTCGCGCAGGAGGGCGCCCAGCTCGGCGACCCGTGCATCCAGATCGGCATGGGGCGGAACACCGAGTCCCCACGCGAGACCCCGCTTCACGACGTTCGTGTAGCCCGGACGCTGATTGTCGACCGCGCACAGGACGGCCATCGGAACTCCCATGCAGGCGAAATCCCACACGGATGTCCCTGCGGCCGTCACCGCGAGATCGTGCTCACGCGCCAGGGCAGGCAGGTCTTCGACGAAACCGCGCACCTGCACGTCATGGACGGACAAGGCGGCAGCGTCTCGCACCTCGACGCGGTCGCGCGGATCGACCACCGTGACGCGGAGTGGTCCCGGGACACCGTCGAGCGCTCGCACGACATGAGCTGTGAGCCCCCGCGGGTCGGAGCCGCCCATGACGACGAGCACACGGGGCACTGCGCTCAGCCGGTGTGATGCGGCGCGCTGGCGGAGCACCTGCTCGCGCACCACCGCGACATCGAGACCGACCAGAGGGTGGCGAGTGAGGTCCGGACGCGCGAACGTCTCCTCTGCCCCGAGGTTCGCGTCGATCGAGAGATCGGCTGCCCTGACGCCGTAGGGGCCGTCCTGCATGTTGCTCACCAGGGTCCCGGCGCCGCGGACGTCTGGCACGTCGGTGTATGCGTCGAGGTGCAGGACGTCCACCTCTCCTGTCGCTGCGAGCATCGCTTCGGGAAGCTCGGGCGCGCGCACGGATCGGATGGCGAGGTCGGCCTCGATGCGGTGCACGGCGGCCGATCCGGCCTCGTCGATGTCGCCGATGAGTGACACCGACCACCCGCGTTCCCTGGCGACGGCGGCGATCGCGAGTGTGCGCATGAGGTGCCCCATGCCGTGCTCAGCCCCGGCATTGCAATGGAGGAGGGCTCGTCGTCGACTCATCGTTCGCCCTTCATCACCGACCGCAGGCACGGCCGTGCCCACCCGATAGGATAGGCCGGGCGTGATTCAACCCGGGAATCCGCACCATTCCACGACGCTGAGGGAGACAGAGTGTCGGTTCTCGAGGGCTCGAGCATCCTCATCACAGGCGGCACCGGATCGTTCGGCAAGGCGTTCATCCGCCATGCGCTGACGCACCTCGATCCGCGGCGCCTCGTGGTCTTCTCCCGCGACGAGCTGAAGCAGTACGAGGTGAGGCAGCAGTTCGGCGACGACCCACGGTTGCGCTGGTTCATCGGCGACATCCGCGACGAGCGGCGCCTCGTCCGCGCCCTGCACGGAGTCGACTACGTGGTGCACGCGGCAGCACTCAAGCAGGTGGACACCGCGGAGTACAACCCGTTCGAGTTCGTCAAGACCAACGTCCTCGGCAGCCAGAACGTGATCGAGGCGTCGATCGATGCGGGTGTCAAGCGGGTCGTCGCCCTGTCGACGGACAAGGCCTCCAGCCCCATCAACCTCTACGGTGCCACCAAGCTCACGGCCGACAAGCTCTTCATCACCGGGAACCACTACGCGGCCGCCTACGACACACGCTTCGCCGTGGTGCGATACGGGAACGTCATGGGCTCGCGCGGCTCGGTCATCCCATTCTTCGAGAGACTCGGAGCCGAGGGGAAGCCGCTGCCGATCACCGACCTTCGCTGCACGCGATTCTTCATCACGCTGCCGCAAGCCGTCGAGATGGTCGTCGACACCTTCGAGCTCATGCAGGGCGGTGAGCTGCTGGTCCCCCGCATTCCGTCGATGAAGGTGACCGACCTCGCTCACGCCGTCGTGCCCGGCGCCGAGCTCGTCGATGTGGGTCTGCGCCCGGGCGAGAAGCTGCACGAGGAGATGATCAGCCCCGAGGAAGGGCGCCGTGCCGTGGTGGTCGCCGACGGCAGGTACTTCATCATCCAACCCGACCTCGCGTCGTGGGGATATCGCGTCCCGAAGGATGCCGTACCGGTGCCCGAAGGGTTCGCGTACCGGTCTGACAGCAACGACCAGTGGTACTCGCAGGCCGAGATCGCGGCGATCATCGAAGCGGGTATCTGAGGATGCTGCCGTACGGGAGACAGTCCATCTCCGAGGACGACATCCAGGCAGTGGTCGAGGTCCTCCGCGGAGACTGGCTCACCACCGGACCCCTCGTCTCCGCCTTCGAGTCCAAGATCAGCGAGCTCACCGGCGGACACCGCGCGGTGACGGCCACCTCGGGCACGGCGGCGCTCCACATGGCGTATGCGGCAGCGGGGATCTCCACGGGCGACGTCGTGATCTCGACGCCCATGACCTTCATCGCGACGACATCGACCGCGTCCATGCGCGGTGCACGGATCGTCTTCGCCGATGTGGAAGAGGACACCGCGCTCATCGACCCGGCCGCGGTGGACGCCCTCATCGACGAACGCACCCGCATCATCGCCGCCGTCGACTACGCCGGTCACCCCGCCGACTACGACCGGCTCACCGCGACGGCATCACGCCATGGAGCCCTCGTCCTCGACGATGCCGCGCACTCCATCGGCAGCACCTACAACGGCCGGCCGGTCGGCGACCTCGCCGACATCACGACGCTGTCGTTCTTCCCGACGAAGAACCTCACCACCGGCGAGGGCGGAGCGCTCGTCGCCAAGGATCCCGAGGTGGCACAGCGTGCGCACGAGTTCCACAACATCGGTCTCGTACGGGACGCCTCACGCTTCCAGGTGCCCGGCGAGGGGGCCTGGCATCAGGAGGTGCACGAGTTCGGCGTGAACTACCGACTCACCGACATCGCCTGCGCGCTCGGCTTGTCCCAGCTCTCCAGACTCGACGCGTTCAAACGTCGGCGGGCGGAGATCACGCGGCGCTACGACGATGCGCTGGCCGATCTCGACGGCGTTCGGCGCCCGATCCAGCGTGACAACGTCGATGCGATGCGTCACCTCTATCCCGTGCGCATCCTCGACGGGCGACGTCGTGAGGTCTTCGATCGGATGCGGGAACTCGGCGTCGGCGTCCAGGTCAACTACATGCCCGTCTACTGGCACCCGGTGTACGCCGACGCAGGCTACCGGCGAGGGATGTGCCCCAACGCGGAGGCCTTCTACCGCGAGGAGCTCTCGCTGCCGATCCATCCCGAACTGACCGACTCGCAGGTCGACCAGGTCGTCGACGCCCTCGCGGAAGCGCTGCGGTGACACGAGTCGGGATCATCACGCAGGCGCGGATGACCAGCACCCGGCTCCCCGGCAAGGTCCTGCTCACCGCGGGAGGACGTACCCTGCTCGATCATCACATCGACAGGTTGCAGAAGCTCGATGTGCCGCTGATCGTGGCCACGACGACGAATGCGAGCGACGATCCGATCGCGGCACTCGCCCTGTCCCGCGGAGTGCGTGTCTTCCGCGGCAGCGAGACAGACGTGCTGGGACGATTCGCCGGTGCCGCGCGCGATGCCGGGCTCGACGTGGTCGTTCGCGTCACGTCGGACTGCCCGCTCATCGACCCCGCGCTCGTCCAGCAGGGCATCCAGCGGTTCGCCGAACTCGACGACCCCACCGCACACGTGTCCAACGTGCTCGCGCGGACCTATCCTCGCGGCTTCGACTTCGAGGTCTTCTCCGCCGCTGCGCTTCTCGAAGCGGACGCGCTGGCATCCCTTCCCGCTGATCGCGAGCACGTCACCCCTTTCCTGTACAGCGGCCGGGGCGCCGAGACGAGCCTGCACCCGATCACCGGCCCCCGCGATGCGTCCCGCTTCCGGGTCACCGTCGACACCCCAGAGGACCTCGCGGTCATCCGCGCCCTCGTCGAGACCTACGGCGCGGCAGCCCTCGGCGCCGACGAGATCATCGGGCTGCTCGAAGAGCACCCCGAGCTGGTCGCCCTGAATGCGGACGTGGAGCAGAAGAAGCTCGGAGAGTGACCTCCGGGTCCCACGAGGTTCAGCGCGCGTTGTAGTCGTCGTTGTAGCGGTCGAGCACCTCGGAGATCGGTGCATCCAGAACGAGCGCCCCCTTGTCGAGGTACAGGCCCCGGGTGCAGAAGCGGCGCAGGTCGCGTTCGTTGTGGCTGACGAAGAACAGCGTCCGACCGTCCGAGAGCAGTTCGTCGATCCGTCGATAGCACTTCTCGCGGAACGCCTTGTCGCCCACCGCGAGGACCTCATCGACGAGAAGGATCGGCTCATCGAGCTGAGAGACGACGGCGAAAGCGAGCCGCACCTTCATGCCGTTCGACAAGTGCTTGTACGGAGTGTCCTCGAATCCGGCGAGTTCCGCGAAAGCGATGATGCCGTCGTAGCGTCGGGAGACCTCGTCACGCGACATGCCGTGGAGCCCCGCCGTCAGCCGCACGTTCTCACGCACCGTGAGGTCCCCGACGAATCCTCCGGTGATCTCGATCAGCGGAGCGACGCCGCCGTTGAGCGTGACCGTGCCCTCGTCGGGCAGGAGCACCTTCGCCACCAGTCGGAGAAGGGTCGACTTCCCCTGGCCGTTGCGACCCACCACGCCGATCGACTCCCCCGGCTGCACCGAGAACGAGACATCGCGCAACGCCCAGAACTCGCCGGGTCGTGAGCGACGGGAAGCCCCGCCGAAGAGATCTTTGAGAGTCCGCGTGCCGCGCCGATTGCGTCGGAAGCTCACTCCGAGACCGCGCACTTCGATCGCCGTCGTCATCACAGCTCCTTCAGGACGGGTCGTTCCAGTTTCCGGAAGGCCCAGATCCCGAGTGCCAGGATCAACAAGCTCATCGCGATGCTGATCGTCAGCGTGAACAGGTTCCACTGATCGGGGAAGAACGGCATCCGATAGAGCATGAAGATTCCGGCCAACGGGTTGAACGCTCCCAGGGTCTGGAAGATCCCCGGCAGGTCGGTCACGTTGTAGATGATGGGCGTGGCGTAGAACATCGCACGGAGGATCAGCGCCGTCGTGCGCTCCAGGTCGACGAACAGCACGCACAGCGGCGCCACCAGCAGGCCCAACCCGATCAGAAGGATCGTCTGCAGCACGACCGCCAGCGGAAGCCAGAGGACGCCCCACCCGATCTGCACGGTCCGGTCGGGGTCGACCTCCACCAGCAGGTTGACGACGATGAACAGCACGAGCACGGGGAGAGAGAACAAGAACTCGATGCCCTTGCTGAGGACGATGCGGTTCACCCAGATCGAGCGGGGAATCGCGGTCGAGCGCACCAGCCGGGAGTCCTTCTTGAACGCCTTCGTGAAGTCCGAGACCGAGCTGTTGAACCACACCCAGGGCAGCAGCGCGCTGATCAGGAAGATGATGTACGGCTCTTCGCCGACATCCCGCTGGAACACCTGGGTGAAGACGAACCAGTAGATCACGCTCATCACGAGCGGATCGAGCACCGACCAGAGATAACCGAGGATGCTCGTGGAGTAGCGGACCTTGAGGTCCCTGGCCGAGAGCAGCCACAGCGAATGAAGGTATCGCCGCGGCGTCCCCGGGGCCCCGACAGCAGCGTGACTCACAGTGCCGAGTCTAGGCGAGCTCGTTGTTCCACATCGACAGCGCAGAGCCGATCGCCATGTGCATGTCGAGGTACTGGTACGTTCCGAGGCGACCGCCGAAATGCACGTCCGGCTCTCCCTTGGTCAGCTCACGATACGCCAGCAGCCCCTCGCGGTCGGTCGGGGTGTTCACCGGGTAGTACGGCTCGTCCTCGCGGTCGGCGAAGCGCGAGAACTCCCGCATGATCACCGTCTTGTCCTGGGCGTAGACGTCCTTGCGCTCGGGATGGAAGTGCTTGAACTCGTGGATTCGGGTGTAGGGAACGTCCATGTCCGGGTAGTTCATGACACTGGTGCCCTGGAAGTCGCCGATGCTGAGCACTTCCTGCTCGAAGTCGAGGGTGCGCCAGCTGAGCGCGCCCTCGGCATAGTCGAAGTAACGATCGACGGGCCCGGTGTAGACGACCGGGACCTGGCCCACCGTCGCCTTCTTGTTCAGCGGCTGCGCATCGTCGAAGTAGTCGACGTTCAGCTTCACCTCGATGTTGGGGTGGTCGGCCATGCGCTCGATCCACGCGGTGTAGCCGTCGGTGGGGAGCCCCTCCCACGTGTCGTTGAAGTAGCGGTTGTCGTACGTGTAGCGCACCGGGAGACGGCTGATGATGTCGCCCGACAGCTTGTGCGGATCGGTCTGCCACTGCTTCGCCGTGTAGTCGCGGAAGAACGCCTCGAACAGCGGACGTCCGACGAGAGCGATGCCCTTCTCCTCGAAGTTCGCCGCCGACTTCACATCGAACTCCCCCGCCTGCTCCCTGACGAGGGCCCGTGCCTGGTCGGGAGTGTAGGCCGCCTGGAAGAACTGGTTGATGGTGCCCAGGTTCACCGGCATCGGGAAGACGGTGCCCTTGTGTGTCGTGTACACGCGGTGGACGTAGTCGGTGAACGTCGTGAAGCGGTTCACGTACTCCCACACCGTGGCGTTCGAGGTGTGGAAGAGGTGGGCGCCGTAGCGGTGCACCTCGATTCCCGTCTCGGCTTCTGCCTCGCTGTAGGCGTTGCCGCCGATGTGGTGCCGGCGGTCGATGACCGTGACCTTGCGTCCGGCGTTCGCGGCGCGCTCTGCGATGGTGAGGCCGAAGAAGCCCGATCCGACGACGAGGAGATCCATGTTGCTGCTTTCTGCCCGATGAGGCTCCGATGCGCACGATGACGCGCGCCACACACGCTTTCCACTCTACCGGGGCTCTCCCCGGGAACCCTGTCAACCACCCGCCGACGCGAGCACCCCGCCGTCGTCCAGCATCGACTGCAGCATCGGCGCGAGCGTGCGCCCGTACGCATCGGAGAGGTGGTTGTCATCGATGTACACGGCGACGTTCCCGATCACGCCGAGGCAGAGGGAATCGGGGCACATCCACGGCCGGAAGTCCACGGCGGTGATCCCGTCCCTCTCGGCGAGCACATCCAGGGATGCCCCCTCCTCGAACCCGATCTCCGGGACGTCGCACGTCTCCTCGGCAAGGAAGACGCAGGCATACATGTCGAAGTCGAACCGCGGATTGTCGCGTACCGCGATGACCTGGATGCCTCGATCGAGCAGCAGCGAGGCGATATCCTCGATCCCGTCCACCAGCACCTCGGGCGATGCCGGGCTGGCGCGCGTGACCACGAGGTAGACCGCATCCGGCTGCACACGGAGGGCGTAGTCGATCGCCGCCGACCGCCAGTCCTCGCACGAGACCGCGTCCGAGGCGGACGCTGCCGGGGAAGGCGCGCCGAGCGCGATCGAGCATCCGCCCCTGAGCAGGGCGATGAGTTCCCAGTCCTGCCCCTCGGCGGAGACCCGGAGCGGCGACATCAGCTGCTGCGCGTGCGAGTCACCCATGACGAGCACACGTCGTGTCCCGGGTTCGGCGGCGCGCAGGGTCTGCGTGCACGTGCCGTCCAGAGCCGGCTCGACGGCGACGAGGTCGCCGCTGCACTCCTGTCCGAGATAGACCCACTCCGCATCGAGCGTCGTCGGGTCGGGGATCAAGGGCAGGTCCACGCCCGCGAGGTCGATGGGTGAATCGAGCTGGGCCGCACCCGGATAACCTCGGGAATCACTCGCCTGGATCGCGTTGGTGCGCTGCACGATGGTGCCCTGCCACACGCCGAGCGGGACGGCGACGGCCAGGACCGCTGCGACGAGTACCCCGGCCCCGAGGCCCCTGGAACCGTCGAGAGACCTCGCCTCCCGGATCGGCCGCTCGACGAATCGGGAGAGCAGCCTCGCGATAACGAAGGACAGCCCGATGATGCCGAGCCCCGCCCACACCCCCGGTTCCGATCGACCGCTCACGACCATCCAGATCACGAGGATCGGCCAGTGCACCAGGTAGAGAGCGTAGGCGTCCCTGGAGACGTACCGCAGAGGGCTCGAGGAGAGGAACGCCGTCGGGCCGCCGCGCGCCCGCTCCCGGCCCGCGACGATCACGAGACCGGCGCTCACGATCGGCCACAGGGCGAGGTACCCGGGGAAACCTCCCTGCACGTCGATGATGATGCCGCAGAGGACGATCCCGAGCACGCCGATCCACCCGAGCACGGCGGCGCCCCGAATCCGGACGCGCAGGAAGGGCAGCGCCAACGCGATCAGTGATCCCGCTGCGAACTCCCACAGCCGCGTGCGGGTGTCGAAGTAGGCGAAGTCCTGTGCTCTGCCCGTCTCCACGATGGAGAAGACCAGGGACACGACGAAGACGGCACCGAACACCGCGAAGAGCGCGGGAACGATCAGGTGCCGACGGTTTCGGAGCGCCAGCCACACTCCGGCGAAGAGCACCGGCCACAGGAGGAAGACCTGCCCTTGCACGGACAGCGACCAGAAGTGCTGAAACGGGCTCGGGGTCTGCGATGCCCGCGCGTAGTAGTCCACCTCGGAGAACGCGAGAGTCCAGTTCTCCACGTAGAACAGGCTCGACCATGCCTCGCTCCACACCCGCGGCCACTCGGTCCGCGGAAATGCGACGAGCGCCACGGCGAGCACCCCCGCGATGGTGACGGCCGCGGCCGGAACGAGGCGCAGGAAACGCCGGATCCAGAACGCCCCGAGCTGGAGCGGTCTCGCATCCTGCATCCGCCGGACGAACGAGCCGGTGAGGAAGAACGCGGAGACCATCAGGAAGACGTCGACCCCTCCGGAGACCCGTCCCAGCCACACGTGGTAGACGACGACGAGCAGGATCGCCAGGGCGCGGAGGCCATCGATGTCGGCGCGGTGCGGTGACGCTGCGCCTGAGGGCGGAGCTGCGCCCGGGGACGGCGCGAGGAACGACTGTTTCATAGCGGGTGGGCGTGCCGGCGAACGGGCGCCGCGGTCTGTTCGGGGAGACCGTAGCCGCCCCCAGCCTAACGTCGTCGCGGCGGACTGTGAGGCCTGTCCTCAGACCTCGGGCAGCGGTGTCGCCGGCGGAAGATGCCGGATGCTGCTGGCTCGCAGCAGCACGGTCGTGCGGTACATCGCGACGAGCACGGCGGAGGCGGCGATCACGCCGACGATCCCGACGAGACCCCATATCAGCACGGCCGGGATCATGAGCGGGAGGCTGATGACCGCCGCGACAACCGACGATTTCGCGAGTTCTCTCTCCTTGCGCAGGGCCACGAGACCGGCGAGACCCACGATCTGCGCCACGCACTCCCCCGCGAACCCGATGCCCGCGATGACCGCGATCTCGAACGGGATGACAGCCTGTCCCACCGTCAGCGGGATGGAGATCGGGGTGGCCAGGAACGCGAAGCACGCACCGCCGAACAGCCCCACCCCCAGCCCCACCCACAGCGAACCCCGCGCTCGCACGCGGGTCTGCTCCGGTCCCGCCTCCGGCACCCACCCCTGGACGGCCTGAAGGATGGGGGCGAGCACGAGCACGCCGTATCGGTACAGCTTGTCCACGGCCGCGAAGATGGGCAGGACCGGTTTCATGTACACGTCCACGAGGACGACGGGGAGCATCGTGGAGAGGTTGCCGAAGAGCACCGTCGCGAGTCCCGGAATCTGTGCACGCATGGTCGACCCGAGCTCCCGCACCCTGGTGCGGGTGAGGCGCACCCCATCGCGCCTGCGCAGCGCGAAGAGAAGCCCTCCCACGACGCCGGCGACCGTCGCGATCGCGACGCAGTAGAGGTAGGAGGTCAACGAGGGCACGATGACCACGGCGACGAGGGCGGCGACCTGCCCGAGAACGGCGGGAAACGCGTCGAAGACGAGCATCGCGACGGGCCGATTGGTCCCGATGAAGTACCAGGCGGCACCGATACCCGGGACCGAGTACGCGATGGTCGCGAGAACCGCAGCCAACGGGTCGGCGCCGAGCGCGATGCCGAGGATGACGGCGAGCGGACCGACGATGAGGAACAGGAGAACGCGGGCGACGACCGAATCAGCGAGGAACTGGCGCCTCTTCGTCTCCGGTAGCGCCGACACCGTGCTGGGCCCCGTGGCACCCCATCCGAAGGCGATGAAGATGGAGGCGAACTGGCCGATGATCTGCAGCACGAACAGACGCGCCCATTCGTCCGTGCCGATCGTGCTGATCAGAAGCGGGATCGAGACGATGCCCACCACCGTCGACGCGACGATCGATACCGAGAACAGGGCGCTCCGACGCAGGAGGTCGTGTCGAAGCAGAGCTCCCAGCCGGCTCACGCTCGGCGACCGAGCCGACGGAGCACGTCGGGCCGGATGCGACCGAGCGTGCCGCGCCGACCATCGCGCCAACCGGCGCGGACGGCACGCAGCTGCGCGATCCGGTCGGGAGCGAGGACGCTCCCCCACAGCACCATCTCCGCCATCTTGCGGTTGCGACGACGCATCCAGCCCCGGTGCCCCGCACCGTACTGCCGCGACAGCCAGATGCTGTTGCGAACCATGTAATAGGTCCGCCACGGGGCGTGGTAGAGCACGTGTCGCTGTTTGCCGAGGATGACCAGGGGCCGACCGAAGACCGAGAGGGGCACCGCCTCGCCCAAGGCGTGTTCCATCGTGAGCTCCTCGTCGACGAGGAACTGGAACCCGGCCTCGCGCGCGCGCACGGTGAACTCGGAGTCGACCGCGTCGATGAAGAGATCGGCTCGGAACTCACCGATCGCCTCGAACGCACCGACGGGAAGCAGCTGCCCGGACTGGATGGGGTCGAACGGCCCTCCGCTCGGATCGCCCAGAACCGGTGCTCCTCCGACGACGCCCGGCACGGCGGCCGCGACGTTCACCCCCTGCGATTCGGCGGCCTCGATGCGGGTGAGCAGCCGCTCCACGTGCCCGTCGGCCAGAGCCGAGTCCTGGTCGAGCGTGAGGATGTGCGTCGCCCCCAGCTCGCGCGCCCGACCGATCGCGGTGTTCAGCGCGGTCGCGATGCCACGGTTCTCCTCCGCGGAGATGACCTCGGTCCGATCCGGGAACGTCACGGTCTCGACGGAACGCGAACCGTCGTCGACGACGACGACGGAATCGACCTGGCGCAGGATCGACTCGATCGTGCGCGGCAGATTCTCCGGTGCACGGAACACCGGGATCACGGCGACTATACGATGCGGCATCAAGTGCTCCTGTACGGGTCGGAGGGAGGAACCGGAGTCGGGGAAGTCCGCCGGCGACGGGCCAATCGATCCTACCGAGGTCGGCTGGACGGCTCGCTCAGCGGGCCCCGCGACGCTCCGGCAGACGGGGTTCCTCAGCCATCGGAGAGGACCTCCTCGATCGCTGCCGCGATCTCGGGGGCGAGCATCCGCACGTATTCCAGGTTCAGGTGGTCGGCGTCGTAGTAGACGGGGACACCGCCGATCACCGCATAGCACCGCTCAGCGTCGCAGAAGCGATCCGTCAGGTCCAGCACGGTGATCGAGTCGGACCGCTCGGCCGCGCCTGCCATCAGGACAGGGTCAGCCGGCTGGGCTTCCGCCCGCGGTCGCGCGCATGCCACGGGGTCGGAGGAGTTCAGCAGCACGCAGTCCGCGTTGCGCACCTCCCCGTTGTACGGCGGGTCCGCGATCGCCAGGACACCGATACCCTCATCCGCCCAGGTCGTCCAATAGTCCACCAGGCCTGCGCTCATCTGTTCGGACGCGGGTTTCCCACTGCCGTCATCCACCAGGTCCTGCCGGGCGGCCATGGCGGTGATCACAAGATCGGGCTTCGCCGCACGGATGGTGGAGGAGAGTTCATCGGACCAGGTGTTGCAGCGGTCGGCTTCCGCCTTCCCCCACGCTCCGCGGAACCCGAGGAAGTCCACATCCGCGACCGGGCATCCCCCGAGATAGCTCGTGGTGACGATCCAGTTCTTCTCCCTGGCGATGTCGAACACGGCTCCCTGCCACTGCTGCGCATGGGAGTCGCCGACCAGCCAGACCTGTGTCGGATCAGCAGCCCCGCCCGAGAAATCACACCTCAACGTCGTCTGCTTCTCTCCGTAGGTGAGGATCGGCAGGAAGGTGCCGCATTCGGGCGGCGTGAAGAAGTATTCGTTCTTCGAGGTCATCACCGTGTACTCCGCCGGCCCGAATGCGTCGGCGCATTCCGCTCCGGGGGCCATCGCCGATGGCCCCTCGCAGGACGCTGCGACCACCTCGGCGGGAGGTCGGTCGGCGTCGACACGCGTCTGGTACCAGGCGAGCACTCCTGCAACGAGCGCGGCGATCACGACCATGCCGACGAGCATGAGGCCGAGCGCTCTGCGAGTCGAGGTGCGCCAGTACCGCCACTTCTGTCCTCTGTCCTCGACGAAGGTCTTCGTCAGGGCGGCGAGGAGAAGGGAGATCGCGAGCACCCCGAGCTTGGAGAGCGTGCTGGCTTCCGCACCGATCACGAACGGAGCCGCGACGATCAGCGGCCAGTGCCAGAGGTACAGCGAGTAGGAGATTCCTCCCACCCACTGCACAGGTCCCAATGCCGTCACCTTCGTATGCCAGAGCCGGGCATGCGAGGTGCCGGCGACGATCACGGCTGCCGTTCCCAGCACGGGAACCAGGGCGGCATATCCGGGGAACGGCGTCGTGTGGTCGTAAACGAGCGCAGAGAAGGCGATGAGTCCGAAGCCGAGGATGCTCACGATCTGGGCGACGATGCGCGGCAGCGTCACCCGCGCGCCGAGCAGAGCCACGGCACCGCCGACCGCGAACTCCCAACCCCGGGTGAAGGTGGCGAAGTAGGCCTGCGGCGGAGCGAGCACCGTGTAGATGATGCTCGCTCCGAGGGAGAGCACCCCGACCGCCGCGACCACCACGATGAGTGCGCGTGCGCCGCGACGATCCTGCACACTGCCACGAGGTGACCCGCCACCGATGCGGCCGGAGGCGGCCACAGCCGCGAGCAGCAGAAGCGGCCACACGATGTAGAACTGCTCTTCGACCGAGAGCGACCAGTAATGCTGCACCAGGCTCGCCGCGTCGTTGAGCGCGGAGTAGTTCACCGACATCGCCGCGAGATACCAGTTCTCGACGTAGCCGGCACTCGACGCGATCTCCCAGGCGTTGCGCCCCCAGCGCGGATACGGCAGGAACGCGACCAGCAGGACGAGGGAGGCCGCGAGCACGACGAACGCCGCCGGGAGCAGCCGTCGGATGCGCCGCGCGTAGAAGGCCCCGAGACGCACGCCGCCCGTTCTCGTCATCTCCCCCACGAGGTGCCCGGTGATGAGGAACCCCGAGATCACGAAGAAGACGTCCACGCCGACGTAGCCGCCCGTGACGCGGGTCGGCCAGAGGTGGTTCAGGAGGACGAGGCCGATGGCGACCGCACGCAGCGCCTGGATGTCGGTGCGGAACACACGCTCACGAGGGCCGGCGGAGCTCGGTGCCGTCGTGGGCAGCGGAGCGCTCACGAACCGAGGTAGTCCTGCAGCAGATCGTCACCCGTCCGAGGGGAGAAGCCGGTCGCGATCACGCGGGTCAGATCGAGTTCGCTGTTCCGCGGCCGAGGAGCGACAGGACCGGATGCCGACGTGAAGTACTGCTCCGTGGAGACGCCGGTCACGCGGGAAGGATCATGCCCCGTCAGCTCGTACACGCGCCGCGCGATGTCCGCCCAGGTCATGGTCTCGCCTGCCGAGGTCAGGTTGTACACGCCGGGCGCCGGGCGCACGGTGAGCAGATGGCGTATCAGCTCGGCGATCTGCGAGGCGAAGGTCAGGCGACCGTGCTGGTCGTCGACCACGGTCGGGTCGACGCCCTTCTCGGCGAGCGAGGCCATCGTCTTCACGAAGTTGTTGCCCGCACCGATCACCCAGGATGTCCGGATGATGTAGTGCAGCGGAGCCGTGGCCACGGCGATGTCACCCGCCGCCTTCGATTGTCCGTAGACGCCGAGCGGGCAGACGGCGTCGTCTTCACGGTACGGGCGATCCCCCGATCCGTCGAAGACGTAGTCGCTCGAGACATGCACAAGCGTGATGCCGTACTCCGCGGCGATGCGAGCCAATGCCGCGGGTCCTGCGGCGTTGACCGCCCACGCGTCCCGCCGTCCGTCCGTGGTCTCGGCACGGTCGACCGCGGTGTACGCGGCGGCGTTGATGATGGTGTCGTAGTCCCGCCACCGGCGCGCGGCCCCCAGGTCGGCGGCGCCGAGGTCGATCTCGGCGCGCGTCGTCCACTCGATGTTCTCCGCACCGTGGAACTCCTCGCGCAACGCCGAGCCGAGCTGACCGGACGCGCCGATCACGAGCGTGCGACGCGGAGCGATGGGCGACACGTTCGCGAGGCGCGGGTGTGCGAGGTCCTTCTCCGAGACCTCTGCTTCTGAGAGCGGGATCGGCCAGGCGATCGCGGCGGTCTCATCGGCGAGGTTGAGGAAGGAGTACGACACATCGGGCGACCAGTGGTCGTTCACCAGGTAGGTGTACGCGGTGTCCGCCTCGAGCGTCTGGTACGAGTTCCCGACGCCGCGCGGAACGAAGATCGCCCTCGACGGGTCGAGCTCGGCGGTGAAGACCGCACCGAACGTCGGTCCCTCGCGCAGGTCGACCCACGCGCCGAAGATCCGGCCCGTCGCGACGGAGACCCACTTGTCCCACGGCTCGGCGTGGATACCCCGCGTGGTGCCGACGGCGTCGTTGAAGGACACGTTGTTCTGCACCGGCCCGAAATCGGGCAGGCCGAGCGCGGTCATCTTCTCGCGCTGCCAGTTCTCCTTGAACCACCCGCGCGAATCACCGTGCACGGGCAGGTCGAAGATCACCAGCCCGGGGATCCCGGTCTCCGCCCGACCGAGCGCCTTGCCGAAATCGATGTCGCTCACGACGTCTACTGTCCCTTCGTCGCGTAGAAAGCCTCGGTGGAGTCCTTCGACGGCGCCCACCATGCCTCGTTGTCCCGGTACCACCGGATGGTCGCCGCGAGACCGGATTCGAAGTCGGCATACTCCGGGGACCAGCCCAGCTCGGTGCGGAGCTTCGTCGAATCGATCGCGTACCGCAGGTCGTGGCCGGCACGGTCGGTGACGTGGTCGTAGGCGTCGCGCGGCTGACCCATCTCCTCGAGGATCAGCTCGACGACCTCCTTGTTGTTGCGTTCGCCGTCGGCCCCGATGAGGTAGGTCTCACCGATCCGCCCCTTCTCGAGGATGGTGAGCACGGCAGACGAATGGTCGTTCGCGTGGATCCAGTCGCGCACGTTCTCGCCGGCGCCGTAGAGCTTCGGACGGATGCCGCGGATGACGTTGGTGATCTGTCGGGGGATGAACTTCTCGACGTGCTGGTACGGGCCGTAGTTGTTCGAGCAGTTCGAGATCGTCGCCTGGACCCCGAAGGAGCGCACCCACGCCCGCACCAGCAGGTCGCTGCCGGCCTTCGTCGACGAATACGGCGACGAGGGGTTGTACGGCGTCTGCTCTGTGAAGCGCTCCGGATCGTCGAGCTCGAGATCGCCGTACACCTCGTCGGTCGAGATGTGGTGGAACCGCGTCTCGTGCCGGCGTGCCGCCTCGAGCAGCGTGTACGTGCCGATGATGTTGGTATCCAGGAAGGGACGCGGGCTGTGCAGCGAGTTGTCGTTGTGGGACTCCGCGGCGTAGTGCACCACGGCATCGGCGTCGGCGGTGAGCGTGTCCACCAGCTCCGCGTCGGTGATGTCGCCGTGCACGAAACGGACACGGTCTTCGGGGAGACCCTTGAGCGAAGCCCGATTACCCGCGTAGGTGAGCGCGTCGAGCACCGTCACCGTGTGGTCGGTGTTCTCGACGGCATAGTGCACGAAGTTGGAGCCGATGAAACCGGCTCCGCCGGTGACGAGGATGTTCGACATCAACGACCTCTTTCCAGGGTCTCGAGGAGGTAGGTGCCGTAGCCGGACTTGACGAGCTTCTCGGCGCGCTCGCGGAGCTCGTCATCGTCGAGGAAGCCCTGACGCCACGCGACCTCCTCCGGTACACCGATCCGGAGTCCGGTGCGACGCTCCATCGTGCGCACGTAGTCACCGGCGTCGGACATCTGGTCGAACGTGCCGGTGTCCAACCATGCGGTGCCGCGGGGCAGGACCTCGACCTGGAGCGCGCCGCGCTCCAGGTAGGCACGGTTGACGTCGGTGATCTCGTACTCTCCGCGTGGGCTCGGCTCGAGCGAGCGGGCGATCTCGACGACGTCGTTGTCGTAGAAGTAGAGGCCGGGCACGGCGTAGTTGCTCTTCGGCTGCGCCGGCTTCTCCTCCAGGGAGACCGCACGGCCATCGGCATCGAACTCCACGACACCGTAGGCGTTCGGCTCCGCCACCCAGTACGCGAACACCGCGCCGCCCTCGACATCGGTGTACCGCTTGAGCTGCGTGCCGAGACCGGGGCCGTAGAGGAGGTTGTCTCCGAGGACCAGGGCCACCTTGTCGTCGCCGATGAAGTCGGCACCGATCACGAAGGCCTGGGCCAGTCCGTCCGGAGAGGGCTGCTGCGCGAATGTCAGGTTGACGCCGAACTGCGAGCCGTCCCCGAGGAGACGCTCGAACTGCTCCGCATCGTGCGGTGTCGTGATGATCAGGATGTCCTTGATGCCCGCGAGCATCAGCGTGGACAGCGGGTAGTAGACCATCGGCTTGTCGTACACCGGGATCAGCTGCTTCGAGATTCCGATCGTGATCGGGTGCAGTCGAGTTCCGGAGCCGCCAGCGAGAATAATGCCTTTCACCCCCATATCGTGCCACATCCCGGCGGGGAGCGCGGTGGGAGGATTCGCTTGCGTCACTTCAATCACAGTGGCATCATCTGTATCTTTCCGTCACACTAGGCAAGTGACCAGCTCAGTTTCCCCACGCCTGCGCGCCCTCGTCGCGAGTACAGCCGCAGTCGTCTTTGCTGCCTCCCTTCTTCTCGCGAGCCCTGCGACCGCTGCGGGAGGAGGTGATCCTGCCAGTGCCGCCGCGGCACCCACGCGATCCGCGCCCGAAGCGACCGACATCGTCAAGACCGCGGACCTGTCCCTGTTCCGGCCGGGCAACATCATCGCCGACGCGGTGTTCTTCAACGCCGCGACGATGAACGCAGGGCAGATCGACTCGTTCCTGCGGAGCAAGGGCCCCACCTGCCGTGCGGGCTTCGTCTGCCTCAAGGACTACCGGCAGAACACCCCGAATCGTTCCGCCGACGCCTACTGCAACGGCTACGCCGGTGCCGGCAACGAATCGGCGGCGACCATCATCGACAAGGTCTCCAAGTCGTGCGGCATCAACCCCCAGGTGCTCATCGTGATGCTCCAAAAGGAGCAGAGCCTGGTCACCTACCCCAACCCATCCCCGGGTCGCTACAACATCGCGATGGGTCAGGGATGCCCCGACAGTGCCGCGTGCGACCCTGCGTACAGCGGGTTCTTCTACCAGGTCTATTACGCGGCACGGCAGATGAAGATCTACGCCGAGGGCCGCTGGTTCACGTACTACGCTCCCGGTCGCACATGGAACATCCTGTTCAACCCGGAGCCGAAGTTCAACTGCGGGTCCGCACCGGTGTACATCGAGAACATCGCGACGGCGGCGCTGTACTACTACACGCCGTATCAGCCGAACCGCGCTGCGCTCAACGCCGGTTACGGAACGGGAGACACATGCTCTGCCTACGGCAACCGGAACTTCTACCAGTACTTCACCGACTGGTTCGGCAGCACGCAGCGCATCACCTCCGTGATCGTGCGCGGCGACGGCCCCGAGGTGTATCTGCTGTCCGGCGGATACCGCTTCCACATCAAGACGGCTGAGGACCTGCGAGCGTTCTCCGCGAAGCTCGGTGCCGTGAGCCAGGTACCGGCCTCCTACCTCAAGACCATCCCCCTGGGTTCTCAGATCTCCCGCTACGTGCACGATGCGCGTGAGGGAATCCTCTATCTGATCGATCCCGACGGCACCCGACACCGGTTCGGCAGCGAGAAGCAGATCCTCGATTTCGGCTACGCCTTCAACTCGTACGTGAATCTCGCGCCCGCGCTCATCGACGCGTTCCCCCGCGGCGAGGATGTCGGGAACCTCTTCCACGTCGGCGTCGACACCCAGATCTACTCGCTCGACAACGGGCAGAAGAGATATGTCCCCAGCGTCGAGACCTGGCGATACCTCTCCGGGGGCAAGCTCGGCTACGTGGCCTCGATGGACCCGAGCGCGGCGGCGAAGTTCCCGCAGGGTCGAGTGGTCCTCATGCCGCGGTCGATGGTGCGCGAGGTCGACAAGCCGTCCGTGTACCTCGCGACCGCGGGCACGACGCTCATCCACACCCCCAGCCTCGAACTCGGCGCGGCGTTCGGCACGTCGACCGCTGTCACCGTTCTCCCGTCCGGGGCACTCACCGGATACACTCCCGCAGCCACGACGCTGTCTCCCTTCGTCACGTGCGACGCGGCGCCCTATGTCATCTCGAGCGCCGGCCTGCAGCGGATCTCCGGAAGCATCCCGGCGACGCGGTTCAGCACCACGGCCCTCACGGCCGCGGACTGCGCCGCTTTCACCCCGAACAACACACCGACCGCCCAGCCGTTCTTCATCCGCACCGACGAACGGGGCGAGGTGTACCGTCTGCTCGACGGCCAGCTGCAGTACATCTCCTCGTACTCCGACCTGGTCACCCTCTCGGGGGGCACCATCCGCCTGGTCGGATGGAAGGACGCCACCGTGGGCGTGCTCGGCGTCACCAAGCCGATGATCCCCTCGGGAACCGTCGTCCAGTTCGCCGGTGACGGCCGTGTCTTCCGTTGGAACGGCTCGCAGCTCTCGCACATCACGACGTACGAGGCCCTGCTGAGGATCGGCGGCGGAAAGGCGCCGACGATCGCGACGATCCCGGCCAGACTCGCATCCGTGATGCCTGTCGGCGCTCCGACCGCCTAGGGTCGCCGTCAGGGTCGGCTTGGTAGGCTCAGACATCATGCCAGAAACCACGCTGATCATCGTCCCCGCCTGGAACGAAGCGCAGAACATCCCGACGACGGTCCGTGAGATCACCGCAGCATGCCCCACGTACGACGTGCTGGTCATCGATGACGGGTCCACTGACTCGACGGGCGCGGTCGCCGACGCCGCGGGCGCACGCGTGGTCCGGCTGCCGTTCAACCTGGGCGTCGGCGGCGCGATGCGCGCGGGATTCCTGTACGCCGCGCGTCACGGCTACAGCCGCGTCATCCAGGTCGATGCCGACGGCCAGCACAACCCGCAGGACATCGATCGCGTGCTCGCAGGACTCGAGCACGCCGATATCTCCATCGGCGCGCGCTTCGCCGAGGTCGGCGACTACGTCGCCCGGGGTCCTCGCCGGTGGGCGATGCGCGTACTCGCCCGAACGGTGTCCCGCGTCTCGGGTGCCACTCTGACCGACGTGACGAGCGGGTTCAGGGCCGCCAACCGCCGCGCGATCGCCCAGTACATCACGTACTACCCCGCCGAGTATCTCGGCGACACGCTCGACTCCCTCGTCGCGGCCGTGCACGCAGGATTGACGGTCACCCAGGTTCCGGTCGCGATGCGTCCGCGCCTGCACGGAAAGCCGAGCCAGGGGCCTCTCTCGGCCTCCGTCTACCTGCTGCGATCGGTCTTCGCCCTGACCTTGGCCATCGTCCGGCGTCCGATCCGACGTTCCTCCGCCCCGTCCCCCGTCGTCTCAGCGTAGGAAGGCACCTCATGGTTGTTCTCGGCGCACTCGTGCTCTCCATCGCCCTGCTGTCGTTCATACTCTGGATGCTGTTGACGCGGCGTCTGCGGGAGAAGTATGCGGTGCTCTGGCTCCTCATCGGCGTCGCCGCCCTCATCGCGTCGGTGTTCCCGCAGCTGCTCTTCTGGCTCACGGGGGTGCTCGGAGTCGAGCTGCCGGCGAACCTCTTCTTCCTGCTCGCCATCCTGCTCCTGCTCGGCGTCGCCCTCCATCTCTCGTGGGAGCTCTCGACGTCCGAAGAGGAGATCAGAGTCCTCGCCGAGGAGGCGGGTCTCGCCGAGACGCACATCACGGAGGTCCAGCAGCGGTTGAGCGCGCTCGAGGCTCGACTGGAGGAGCTCGACGGCGGCCCGCGAAGCTGACCGTCAGCGGGTCACTACGCCGCTGGGCCTGACCGCGGCCAGGAGCAGGCGCCGAGCCCGAGCGAGGTCTCTGCCAGCGAGCGCAGCGACCATCTCGCTCGCGGCGTTGAGCCGGGAGATGCACCGTCGCCGACCGATCCTGGCTGCCCGCGCCCAACCTTTGGCCTTCATCCGCGCGGCGTACTCGTCGAAGAACGCGGCTTCCTGCTCGAAGCGGCTTCCCGATGCGGCCGTGACCGACGACACGGAGCGCATGTGCCTGCGATAGTCGAAGACCACGTCGTCGGTCACCAGCATCGACCCACCGTCCAGTGCGATATCCAGGAGAAGCCCGAGATCGAGCGCCACCGCCCAGTGGTCGTCGAACCCGTGGCTGCGCGCCACCTCGCTCTTCCAGACGATCGACGGGAAGTACGCCCAGTCCGCTCGGATCAGGCTCTCCGCCATGTGCCGGGCGTCGAGGATCCGGCCGCCCTCCCCCACACGCGGCCTCACCCAGCGCTTGACGCGATCCGCGAGGGGCAGAACGGGTCTGCCCGACTCGTCGATGACGCGTACTCCCGGCTGGACCACGTCGACCCCGGGATTACCCGCGATGAGCCGTGACAGCACGCTGATGTAGTCCGGATGCATCCGGTCGTCATCCCCCATCATCACGAAATAGGGCGCTTCGACCAGATCGAGACAGCGATTGAAGTTCTTCGCCAGCCCGAGGTTCTGCTCGTTTCTGACGTACACCACGCGCGGGTCGCCGAGCGCTTCGAGACGCTCTCGGATCGGATCACCGGGATACGCGTCGTCGACGCAGACGAGTCGCCAGGAGTCGCTCGTCTGCTCGAGGACCGAGCGGATCGCCTCCCACGCCGAATCCGGGTGACTGTAGTAGGGCAGCATGACGTCGATCGTCACGCCAACGGGCTCAGTCATCGATCTTCCCGGTGCGCCCCGCCCGAGCATCTCGCCAGCCGGCCCAGGCATCGCCGACCGGCACACGTCCTGTCCTGCGCCATCCCACGATCAGCTCCTCCGCCGCGCGACGACCGAGCGCGAGCGAACTGCGCACCCTGCCGAGCCCCGCCTTGCGCGCGAACAGTGCCATGTTCCGGACCCCGAGTCGCAGCGGATGGGATCCCGGCTCCTGGGCGGCGCGCACATCGAGCACCACGGTCCGCCAGCCGTGTTGTCGGAGTGCCCACCCCGTGTCGACGTCCTCGAAGTACAGGAAGTACATCTCCTCCATGCCGCCGATCCCACGGAGCGCGCGCGTCCGGTACATCACGACCGCACCGTCGACCCAGTCGACGTCGCGGGTTCCCGAGGCGGGGGCCGTCACATGGTGATAGGCGCGCCCGCCCTTGGTGAGCACTCCACCCGCCGAGAACACGACATCGGGCCTGGACACCCAGTACAGGGTCGGTGCGGCCGCACCCACGTCCGGAAGACGATCGAAGGCATCGAGCATGCGCGCGCTGAGGTCCTCTTCGAACCAGGCATCATGCGTCAACACGAGCAGATTCTCGATCCCTCGCTGCTCGCAGACCTCGAGAGCCAGGTTGACGGCTGCGCCGTACCCGGGGTTGTCACCCCGTCGGATCATCACGGGAGGTCGACCGTTGACATCCGTCAGCACGTCATCAGGCAGATCGCCGCCGTTGTCCACGATGATGACCTGAGCGCACGGCACCTCCTGAGCGTCCAGTCGCGCGAGCACGTCCCTGACCAGATCAGGGCGTCGGTATCCGATGACCAGCGCGGCATAGTCGCTCATGGGCGTGATTCCTCCTTCAGTCGCCTGAAGGCAACGACGCCTAGGCTAGCTAACATGTCCAGACCGTCCGATCCGCCCGCTCTTCCATCCCTGGTCAGCGTCTCGAAGTACCTGCCCTTCGAGGGTATCCGCCATGCGGGGGGCCAATACGCACTGCAGCACTATCGAGCGCTCCGCGACGTGTTCACGATCCACGTCGTCGCTCCATCGACACGCCTGAACCGCGATGCGTCCGCGACGAACCCCGACCTGGACTACCGGCTGCTCCAGAGCAGGAGCCCGCTCTCGAAGGACGCCGGTAAGCCCCTGGCCGATATGCAATCCGTCGTCGCGGGGAGCAGCGCGCACCCGTGGTTCCGCCGCGCGCTGGCGAACGATGGGCCTTCACGCGCGTTGCTGGCCACGGCGGACATCGTCGAGTACCAGTGGTCGGAGATGTCGAGCCTCACCCGGACGGTGCGACGCCTGGCGCCCGGAGCCAAGACCGTCATCATCGCTCACGACGTGATCACGCAGCGATGGGAACGCGCAGCCGAACAGGCGACGAACCCGTTGAAGCGGATGGCCTTCGCGGCGGCCGCCCGGGCGAGCAGGCGCCGGGAGCGCCGCTCGTTCGACGAGGTGGATGCCGTGATCACGTTCAGCGAGAAGGACGCCGCCCTGGTCCGCGCCCTCTCCCCCTCCTCCGCGCCTGTCGTGGTCCACCCCGGGTTCCCCGTCCCGCCGGATCGTCGACGGCCCGCTCGATCCGCGACGGTCGTGTTCACCGGCGCCATGAACAGACCGGACAACGACGAGGCCGCGCGCTGGTTCCTCTCTGCCGTCTGGCCACGCGTGTCGGAAACCCTGCCAGACGCCCGATTCCGGATCGTCGGCGCGAATCCGAGCTCGGCTCTGCGCGCGGCCGCATCGCGCGCCCGCGGGGTGGAGGTGACCGGAGCGGTCGATTCCTTCGATGACGTGTACGCGGAAGCCGATGTCTGCGTCGTGCCGTTGCTCAACGGCGCCGGGGTGAAGTTCAAGACGATCGACGCGATGATGTGGGGAATCCCGGCGGTCACGACCTCCGTGGGCGCGGAAGGCATCGAACGCGCTGACCTGCTCCACGCGGTCGTGGACGATCCCGATGCATTCACTGATGCGGTGATCGGTGCTTTGCGTGGAGCAGGCGAGGACACCGCCGTCGCCGCCAGAGCCTGGGCCGTGTCCGTATACGGTCTCGACGCGTTCCGAGACAGGGTCAGAAGCGTGTACGCCGGCCTTCTGGACTCCCAGGCTCAGGCGCGACTCAGTCGCAGCCGGTGATCTGGTAGAGGACGGCGTCGCCTTCGGCGTCGATCTCGGTGACCAGGTCGGACCGCCCGAGTCGCTCGAGGCCGCGATAACGATGCTCGTCGCCGTGGATCTCCTGCGAGCCGAAGTCGAGCACGTAGTCGACCCCTGAACGCTCGACCGCGTCGCATACCTGCGCCTCCGATCCGCGCCGGGAGAGCTCGTCCATGATCTCCTGCTCCTCCGGACTCATCCCCATCAGGATGTGGGGCATGACGACCTCGCGATCGGCGAAGGCGTACGCCATGCCGGTCCCGGTCCATGGCGAGCCGATGATGAGCGCATCGTCGGGTACCTCGTCCGGAAGCCGCTCCAGCAGAGCGCGCTCATCCTCCGAGATGAGAGGCGATGTCTCGGTGTATCGGTATGCCACCGCAGCGGCGGTCATCGCCTGCGCCATCGCCAGCGCCTGGCCGCCGAGGAGCACGACGGCCCCCACGGACATCCCGACGACGACGGACCGCCGCACCGACGGGGCTCCCACCCTCAGACGCACCCAGGCCAGCACCCATGCGGCCCCGACCGCCGCAAGCGGTACCGCCACGACGGGAAGGAGCGCCGCCAGGCGAGGAGCGTTGTTGTACCAGGCAGCCGTCATGAGGTCGCGCAGCGGCTGGAACGGCATCGCACTCGCGACGACGAACAGAACGGTGACGGCGAACATGAGCGCGAGCGCGACCACGTCCGCGCGACGGTGACGCTTCGCGACGACGATCACGCCGACGACGAAGAGCACCGCCATCAGCAGCGGGATCAGTTGGTATCGCGGAGAGAGCGTGAGCGCCTGACCGAGCGCTTGACTGATGGTCTGCTCGGTCGGCCATCCCCGGGCTTCGAGCGGCGGACGCAGCACGCGCCACGCGGCGAAGCTCGCGAGAGCGAGCGCGCCGAAACCGACGGAGGTGAGGATCACGCGCCGCCGCTCCGGACGGCTAAGGAGGAATCCGATGAAGGCGAGCGAGACCGCGATCATGCCGAGGATGATCAGCGCCACGAGCGCACCGGGGTGCGCCACGGCGATGCCGGGGATCAGTCCGAGGACGACCAGGACGAGCACGGCATCCGGAATCCGGTCGTCATCTCCGTGGAGTCTCACGAGCTGGATCACGGCGGCGAGCGCGGCGGGCACGAGACTGACCCCGAGCAGGTACGGATAGAGCACGCCGTAATCGAGCATCAGCAGCGGGAACGCCGGGAGGAGTCCGCTCAGGAGCACGGCGCTGACGACGATCGTCAGCCGCCTCCCGAACAGCACCACGGTCAGCAGCGCCACCGTGGCGGGCCACACCACGGCCGCCGTCGCGATCGTCACCGTGTTCGTGGCGACCATGATCGTCGTCCCCGTGAGCTGCACGACGAGAGCGACGATCGAGTGCCAGGCGGCCGGATAGAACGCCGACGTCGCCGGCGCGCTCGTCATTCCGCCGACGCTCATCGGCGAGGCGTTCTGGGTGTCGAGGATGTACCTGACGGCGTTCAGGTGGAAGACATTGTCGAACGTCTGGGAGATGTTCTCCGGAGCCCCCACCACGAGGGCGATCTGAAGCCCGAACAGGAGCGCTGCGACCACGAACGATGCGGCGATCAGGGCCGTGCGTCGCGAGACCCGGCGCGCGGGTCGATCGACACGACTGAACCGGGCGACGACGAACCCGATGAGCGCGAGCCCGAGCGTGGTGACCAGCACCGGCAGCACGGACCACGGGATACCCAGGACGCCTGCCCCGAGCGAGGCGAGGACGATGACGCTCACCGATGCCGGAGCGGCGACACCCCAGGCCCAGAGGCCTCGGAGCGAGAGTGCCCTGGCGACGACGTATCCGGGAAGGAAGAGAACGGCGACCGAGATCAGGAGGACGGGAAACGCCTCCAGCCAGCTCACGCCTCTTCCGCCTCGGGATACCGAACCCGGGGGTTGAAGGTGATCCCCTGGAGCCACTTGCCCAGAAGCCGGGCACGAAGGTCGAGAGACACTCTTCCGCGATGGAGGCTGACGAACAGACGCGCACCGAATTCGACATAGTGCAGGAACCCACGGTGGTGGAGCTGCCACGATGCTTCGTTGCGCACCCCGTAGGAGAACTTCCAGAGACTCTTGCGATCCACCATCGCGAAGTTCACACCGCGGTTGTCGCCCATGTCATGGACCACGGAACTGTCGAGGACCTGGACCCCGGGGCACCGCTGCGTGAGGCGCAGCGTGTACTCGCGGTCATCGAACCAGATGAAGTACTCGGAGTACGGGAACCCGTACTCCGCGATCGCCCAGCGCGGGATCAGCACCGACACGAACGAGCATGCCGTGACCATCACGTTCTGCTGCCCCTTGACCAGGAGCCGGCCCCAGTCCCACGTGGGGACCGGATTGTTCATCTCGCAGATACTGCCGTCGGTGAACTCGACCACCGAGCACGCGAAAGGCACGTCAGGACCGAGTTCGGCCACGGCATCGTCGAATCCGGCGATCAGTGCCGCGAGTGCACCGGGCTTCGGGTAGCAGTCGTCATCCATGATCCAGACGTGGTCTGCTCCCGAGGCGTATCCGCGGCGCATTCCCTCTGTGAAGCCCCCGGCTCCACCCGAGTTCGTCTCCATCGTGACGACCTCGACCGGAACCGCCAGCTCCAGCCCGGCCAGGTAGTCGGCCGTGCCGTCGGTGGAGGCGTTGTCGATGACGAAGAGCGTCTCCACCGGGTGGGTCTGCGCCGCGACGGAGGCCAACACCGTCTTCAGCTTCTCCAGTCGATTGAATGTGACGACGACTGCTGCGACGCTCACCACGAGCTCACCTCTTCCTGGAACCACGAACTCGCGGACTGCTGAGACAGCAGCTTCTTCTCTGCCTTGCGCTCCTTGCGCCAGAGCGATTCTCTCGCGGTCTCGTCACCGAGGAGCGGAACGACGGCATCCGCGAGACGCCGTGCAGCGATGTGGGAGAAGCGCGGCACCAGAGCGGCCGGCGGAACGATGTCGCGCTGCGCCCCGACGTCCGTCGACACCACGGGCACGCCATGGGAGATCGCCTCGAGCGTGGTGAGCGTCAGACCTTCGTTGTGGGACGACACCACAAGGACATGTGCTTCATCGAGCGTTTCGGATACCGGCGTCTGCGACGTGCGCCGGACGATGTCGGCCGTCATCCCGGCGGTCTCGATGATGTCGTCGACCCAACCGGCGAGCTCGCCGTCGCCGTGGAGGATGAAGCGAATCGTGTGCCCCTGGCGCTTGAGGCGCTGCGCCATGGCGATGAAAACTTCCGGGGCCTTCTGGCGCGCCAGCCGGCCGATGAACGCCACCGTGAACACGTCGCCCTCGGCCCGGGGGCGGAAGACCGCGTCTTTGGGCTTCACGGTGAGACCGCCGAGCGGAGCCATGACGACGCGCTCCGACGGCACGCCCTGCACCTCGGTCATCCAGCGTGCGAGACTCGGCGAGATGACATGGTGCTTCGTCACCGAGTCGGCCGCGATCGCACTGCTCAACGGATAGCCTCCGCCCCGGTACTCCACGATGTGGGTGCTGTCGACGATCGGGATGCCCGGTCGTGACGCGGCGATCCATGCAGCGCGGTCGTAGAGCCACTGGTTGTGGTGGATCACGACGCCGCGCACGTCGAAGGTGCGCAGCAGGGCACGCAGAAGCGGTTCGATGCCCGGCGTCTGCGATTCGACCGTAGGCTCCGAGAACGGGATGAGAAGTGCGCCGTCGAGCTCGGGCCGCGTGATCCACGGCTGATGGGAATCCCGATTCGTCAGCACGATCGGCAGGAAGCCGGCTTCACGGACGAGTTTCACGGTCTCGAATGCCCAGAGCTCGGCCCCACCGAGCTGGAACCAGTGCAGGCCGATGATCACGGCTCGCGGCGCATCCTGGGGAGCCGGCGATGCGGGAACGATGACGTCCGCTTCGTGAAGCCCTCCCGGAAGGAACTCCGACTCGTAGTGACGCCGCTTCACCGCGGTGTTCAGCTGGCGCCGGAATCGAAGGAGCGAGAGGTCGCGGAGGTCGTCGTAGAAGAGCGGGGCACGCGCCTTGACCTGCCGAGCCACGCGGCCGATCAGGTCTCGGCGAGGCGCTTGATAGGGGTCGGACTCCAGGACGAGGTCGGTCGACACATGCAGATGGCGAACGGTCGAAGCCGTGAGCGCGGCGGATGCGGCCTCCGAGGGCTGTTCCGCGCGCGGTTCCGGAGCGACGGCGCTGACGACGTCGAAGGTCGCCAGGCGGCGACGATTGAATCGTGACATCCCGTCGAAAGTGCTGTCGTCGGTGAGCCGAGGCGGGGTCTCCCGTGTGCCGTCGTAGAGGTGCACACGGAGGGAACGCCCCGGCGCCATCAGCGCGTGGAAGTTCAGAGCACCCGCGAGCAGACGACGCTCTCGCAACGAGAGATCCGTTCCCGTGCCCTCATCCGCGAAGCGGAAGAGGGCCGGCTGATCGAGAGCTTGCAGAGGTGTCACGAGTAACGATGGCCTTCGGATCGACGGATGCACAGACGTCGGCGAGCATATCAGCGCTGCCGAGCCCCACCCTGGGCCTCCCCTGAGCCACGAACCGGCCGCGACCGTCGGGTCGACATTGACAGGTACCGCTCAGAGTCACTCGTATGATTGTCTCCGGTGCGCGCGAGACCGTCGGCGCATACGGAAGGTGGATTCGCGGTGCAACAGGCTCGCACGCTCGATGCGCAGAGGATGACGACCCCCGGCGCGAATCGAGGGCTTCTCGAAGTCTTCCGACAGCGCTACCTCCTCTCCCTCATCGTGCGCAAGGAAGTGCAGATCAGGTACCGGGGCTCGATCTTCGGCTGGCTCTGGTCGTATGTGAAGCCGCTCGTGCAGTTCGTCGTCTTCTTCGTGGCCATCGGTGTCTTCCTCGGCCTGAACGATCGGGTCGAGTTCTTCCCCATCTACCTGCTGTCGGGGATCACCGTCGTCACGTTCTTCAACGAGGCCTTCTCGAACGGCACGCGCTCCCTCGTCGACAACGCGGCGCTCATCAAGAAGATCTACCTGCCCCGCGAGATGTTCCCGATCGCGAGCATGATGATCGCGGCCGTCAACACGGTTCCGCAGATCATCGTCGTCGTGGGCATCTCCCTCTTCTTCGGCTGGGCCCCGTCCCTCGCCTCCGTCGCCGCGATCGTTCTCGCACTCGTGATCATCGCCGTGCTGGCGAGCGGGCTCGGGCTGTTCTTCGGAGCGATCAACGTCACGTTCCGCGACGCGCAGAGCTTCGTCGAGATCATCGTCATGGTCGCGATCTGGGCGTCGCCGGTCATGTACGAGTGGACGCAGGTCGCCCGTGTGGCTCCGGAGTGGCTCTTCGTCCTCTACCGGCTGAACCCGATCACCGCCGCGGTCGAGCTGTTCCACTACGGCATCTGGTTCCCGCTCGGCCCGAGCGACGCCGCTCCCCTCCCCGACCTCTGGATGTACGGGCTCATCGCTCTCGTGACGTCTCTCACCGCGCTGGTGATCGGCCAGCTCGTCTTCCGCCGACTGGAGGGCCGCTTTGCCCAAGACCTCTGAGACCCAGACGCCGACCCTGCCGCGTGTCGTGATCGATGACGTCCACAAGACGTTCAAGCTGCGTCACACGCACTCCATCAAGGAGACGGCGCTCGCCGCGATCCGCCGCAAGCCGCTCACGACGAACTTCCACGCCCTGGACGGCGTCTCCTTCGAGATCGGCGAAGGCGAGTCGGTCGCGCTTCTCGGTTTCAACGGATCCGGCAAGTCGACCATGCTCAAGCTGATCTCCGGAGTGCTCGAGCCCGACACCGGCACCGCGCTCACTCGCGGCCGAGTCGCCGGCCTCATCGAGGTGGGGGCCGGATTCCACCCCGACCTCTCCGGCAGGGAGAACATCTTCCTGAACGCCGCCATCCTCGGCATGAGCAAGAAGGAGACCGAGGCGCGGTACGACGAGATCGTCGCCTTCAGCGAGATCGAGAAGTTCATCGACACCGAGGTCAAGCACTACTCGTCAGGGATGTTCCTGCGGTTGGCGTTCTCGGTGGCGATCCATACCGAGATGGATGTGCTGCTCATCGACGAGATCCTCTCGGTCGGCGACGAGCCTTTCCAGAAGAAGTGCCTGGCCCGTGTCCGCGAGCTCCACGCGCAGGGAAAGACCCTCGTGGTCGTCAGCCACGACCTCAACATGGTGTCCAACCTCTGCGAACGCGGCATCCTGTTGAAGGGCGGGAAGGTCCACTTCGACGGCCCGAGCAAGGACGCCGTCGAAGCGATGCGGGCCTGACTCAGAGATCGGCGTGCAGTCCCCAGAGGCGCTCAGCTGAACTGGCCCACGAGAAAGCCCGCGAACGGTCGGATGCGAGCACTCTGAGGCGTGCGGCCGCACCTCCGGTCGCCTCGCCGATCGCGTCGGCGATCTCCGCGGAGGGGACGAGCATGCCTCCGTCGGCGATGACGTCCCGGTGCGATCCGTTGGAGAGGGCCACGACCGGGATGCCGAGCACCATCGCCTCGACCGCGCGCCAGGGCCATCCGGCGACAGCGTCGGTCGCGACGTATGCGGCAGCTCCCGAGAGGAGCGCCGCACGGTCCTCGATGCTCAGCCTGCCTCTGACGTGCGCGCGCCTCTCCGGCAGCCCTGCAGCGGAAGCCGCATCGGCGTAACGAGGCTCCGCCCCGTCCGGGGCGTCGAGGACGACCGCGTCCAGACCTGCGGACGCCGCACCGCGGAAACCTTCGGAGACGCTCTCGGACGAGCCCGTGAGCACCACGTACTCATCGGGAAGGGAAAGCGCGTCCCGACGCGCGGATGCGTCCACGGGGACACCGAATTGCTGCGGCGGCGCCCCGGCGATCACGCGGACGCGGTCGCCGATCTTCGCGAGCTCCGAAAGCCGCTCGGCCACCGCGTGAGACGGCACCACGACGGCGTCGGCGTGTCTCACGGCTCGTCGCAGCATGCCGCGCTGCCAGGCGACACTGCCCTTGGAAAGCTGCTCCGGCGCATCCCAGGCTCGCAGATCCCACACCGTGACCGTGGTCTGGTCGTTGTCATGCACTCGATCGTGGCGCACGAGGGGGGCCATCAGCGTCGGCGAGTGGATGAGCCCGCCGCCGACGCCCGGAGTGATCCCGAGCTGCCAGGCTGCGGCGAGTTCACGGCGCGCCATCCCGAGTGTGCGGGTGTCTCCGATCCCCGCCACGGGGACGGAGCCGCCAGCGGGAACGATGGCATCCACCGCGCATCCGGAAGGTGCCGTCACGACCAGACCGGTGGCGAGCCCCACCGCGGCTTCCGCGTGATCGGCATCGACGACGCTCACCAGCTGATCGAGAACAATACGCAGCCGAGCACCCATGCTCACAGGCTATCCTCGCGGCCCTCTCTCCCCCGGGAGCGCACCGCCCGCGCCGCGCGAATTTCAGCGTTCACACAGTCTTCGCCCCCCACGACCGCAACGGTTCATGCTTGAATGCTCGGGTGAGCGATGGTCGACTTCCCGTCCGGCGCCGATGGATCGGGTGGACCGTCGGCATTCTGCTATCCCTCCTGGTCATCGCCGTCGGTTGGGTCACCGTCCGCGGAATCGGCGCCGTGAACGACCTCCAGCAGGTCGCGAAGGGTGCCTCGCAGCTGAAGGCTTCGATCGCTACCGGAGATCTCGAGGGCGCGAAGCCGATCGCGCGGAGCATCGCTCACAATGCGGAATCCGCGCACGCTCTCACCTCTGACCCGGTGTGGCGGGCTTTCGGCGCCCTCCCCTGGATCGGACCGAACTTCAGCGCCGTGAGCGACATCGCCGAGATCGCCGACGATGTGTCGAACGACGCCCTCACGCCGCTCCTGGATGTTGCTGCGGACTTCGACCTGGCGAGCCTCGGCTTCGCCGGCGGCACCATCGACCTCGCACCGTTCGCCGAGATCGCCGGCCCGCTCAGCGCCGCGGACACGGCGCTCGGCACCGCGGAGTCGAAGGGCAGACGCATCGACGCGGACGCCACGCTCCCCCCGCTCGCCGATGCCATCCGCACCATGCGTTCATCGGTCGACGAGGCGGCGACCGTCGTCGGCTCGCTCCACGGCGCCGCCGTGCTGCTGCCGACGATGCTCGGCGGCGAAGGCCCGCGCAACTATGTGCTCGCGATGCAGAACAACGCGGAGCTGCGATCCTCGGGCGGGATCATCGGATCGATCGCCCTGCTGCATGCCGAGGGCGGCAAGATCACGCTTCAGACCCAGGCATCGACTCGGGACTTCCCTCCGCTGGAGACCGCGCTGCCCCTCAGCGACTCCACGATCGCCCTGTTCGAGGATCGCCCGGGCCGATATCTGCAGAATCTCACCAGCATCCCTGATTTCCGTGAGGCCGGCGCCGCCATCGCCGCGCGGTGGCAGGGACGGTTCGGCGGGACCGTGGACGGCGTCATCGCCGTGGACGCCGTCGTCGCGAAGCATCTGATCGCCGCGACCGGAGATCTCACCTTCGGCCCCTTCACGGCCACGTCCGAGAACATCACCGACATCCTCCTGTCGGAGATCTACGCGGCCGTCCCCGATCCCGCGGTACAGGACGAGATCTTCGCTCAGGCCGCTGGAGCCCTGTTCGGTGCCGCCCTGTCCCGCGCGGAACCGCGCGCACTGCTCGGAGCTCTCTCGGACTCGGCGGCCGAGGGGCGCATTCGCATCTGGAGCGCCCACGAGCCCGAGGAGACCGTGCTCGCGGCCTCCGCCCTGGGCGGGACGATCCCCGACGACACCTCCGATACGACCTCCGTCGGGGTGCTGATGAACGACACCACCGGCGGCAAGATGGACTACTACACCCGCGCCGCCATCTCGACATCGGTCGGCACCTGCCAGGGAACACCGACCACGCAGGTGCGGGTGACGTGGACGAACACAGCCCCCGCCGACGCCGCGACCACCCTGCCCGCCTACGTCACGGCCGATGGCTTCTACGGCGTACCGGCCGGAACGGTGCGCACTCTGATCGCCGTATACGGCCCCGAGGGGTCGACACCGTCACATATCGATCGGGACGGCGCAGAGGAGGGCGTGCAGACGGCGATGATCGGGGATCGATCGGCGGTGCAGCACGAGGTCTCCCTCGCGCCCGGAGAATCGACCACGATCACGATCGAGTTCCAGGGCACCGGCGCAGGTGAACGTCTCACGGAAGTGCTGCACACCCCGCTGATCGACACCCCCGACACGAGTCGAACACCGCTCCGATGCGCTTCGTGACATTAACAGCTCGATAGGGTACTGTCGACTCACTGGGGAATATCTGACGTCCGCAATCCTGCCGTGGGGGCAGGGCGACGTCACGCAGTTGGATGCAGGGGTGTGTCCAAAGGCGATTCCGCGTGAAATTCTGGGGAGAAATCATGCTGAAGAAACTGGCTGCCATCAGCCTTGCCGCCGGCGCGCTCGTACTCGTCGCGCCCACCGTCGCAACCGCTGCGCCGACGGTTCCGTCCGCGTCGTCCGACTCGTATCCGACGCCTCCCGGCGCCAAGGTCGGCGATCCGATCATCGACATCTGCGAAGCCTCGACGATCGTGTTCGGACCGGGCTACTTCCTGCCGTCCGAGAACGTGAACGTTTCGGTTTCCGGCTACAACGCAGGGAAAGCCGCGGTCTCCGGCAACACCGCTGCCGGAGACGGCAGCCTGACGCTCACGTTCCGTCCGCCGTCCGACGGAGAGGGCTCCTACGCCGTCGCCTTCAACGGCTCGCGTTCGTACACGGCGACGATCACGGTCTCGCACGGCCACGATGCTGCCGTGAGCTGCGACCACGATCCTGGAGTCGCGGCCGCAGGTTCTGAGCTGCCGCTCACCGGCGGGGGGATCGAGCTGGCCCTCACGGGCGGGAACGTCTCGCCGTGGATCCTCGGCGGCGGAGCAGCTGCGCTGGTCGCCGGCGGAGCACTCGTCGCGGTCGGAGCTGCACGCCGCAAGCGCGCCTAGGTCCGGCTGCCGCCTCGTGCGGTGGTCGACTGGACGACGGTGATCCCTCCCCCTCCGATCACCGTCGTCTGGTGCATCCGGTGGAACCCACCGGAAGCCCACGGCCGCTCTCCTTCGGGAGGCGACCGTGGGCTTTGTCATGCGCACTGACCTCGCGCTCCAGCAGGCACGGACCCGCACAGAAGTCCGCCGCTCCGGGGCACCCGGGGTCACGGCTCAGGAGTCGGCGTCTCCGTCGGAGGATGCAGCTTCTGCTGGATCATCTCGTGGATGAATGCGTAGTCGGGCTGGTGCTCGTCCACGCCGGTCTCGGGTGTGAGTTCGATCGAGGTGACCGGTTGCTCTTTGGCCTTGAGCATCAGATCGAAGAACTCCGGGAGCTTGTCGGAGGGAAGGTCGGTGCTGATCAGCGCCGTCCCCGCCGCGGCCACCTCGTTGAAACGCGTGAGAACCGTCTGCGGGGTGAACTGCGCCAGAATCGCGGCCTGCAGCTCTCTCTGACGCTTCATGCGATCCCAGTCGCTGGTGGTGTACCGCGAGCGGGCGTACCACTGCGCCGTATCGCCATCCATGCGCTGCTTGCCGGGCTCGATCCATCCGATAGCCCACTCGTTCACATCGCTGCCCGTCCATCCCTCCGGCGGGCCGCCCTTCGGCAGACGCTCGGTGACGTCGATCTCCACGCCGCCCAGAGCGTCGACGAGCTCTGCGAAGCCGTGCATGTCGACGAAGACGTAGTACGGGATCTCGATTCCGAGAACTCCCTCCGCCGCGTCCTTCGTCGCCTCGATCCCGGGTTCCGAGCCGTTGGCCTTGGCATCCGGATAGAGGCTCGTGCCACCATCCTCTCGACAGACCTCCGCGGCGTTGCGTACATGGTTCATCCAGCCGTTCCAGCCGCAGGTCGATGAGCCATGGCCTTCGAACCCGTTCGGATACAGCTCCTGCATCGGACTGCCGTCGCTGAACGGCGCATTCGGAAGCTCTCGCGGGATACCGGTGATCGTGACAGCCCCGGTGTCGGCGTTCACCGAGACCACCGAGATGCTGTCGAACCGCATCGAATCACGCCCGTCACCACTGTCGGCGCCGAGGAGAAGGATGTTGTAGTAGCCGTCGCTGGGCTGCACGCTCGGTCCGCTCTGTCCGAAGATCGAGCCGATCGTGTTGCGCACCGATCCGACGGCGGTCGCCGCATACGCCGCCCCGCCTCCGACCAGCCCCAGCAGCACCAATGCCACGACCGGAATGGCGAATCGGGACAGACCCGGCACCTTCACGACCCGCACCAGCCGGAGGGTGTCGAAGGTGAGCACGGCCCAGAGCACGACGTATCCCACCAGCAGCACCTGAACGATCGTCAGGACGGCGGCGGAGAAGAAGCCGCCACCGATCGTGAGCCAGAGCAGGACAGGACGCGCGAAGAGGGCGAGGCCCAACGCGACGATCGCGAGGAACCACGAGAGCAGCGTCGCACCGAGGCCGAACCGGCCCAGACGGCGGTTTCCGGCGAGGACCTGCGCAGACCCGGGAACCAACAGGTTCACGGCGATCAACCACCAGCCCCGTTTGGCCATCATCCCCGCATCGGCGGAATCAGGATGCCGCAGCGGCCGGGTCTCGATGAGCGGGCGCCGTGATGCGCGCGGAGGCGCTAGCGTCACAGCGAATCCTTCAACCGTTCGTTCTTCTCCTCGACCTGCGCCTCGAGCGCACGTGCGTATTCCTCGACGCGGTCGGCGAGAGCCTCATCCGACGTTCCGAGAATCCGCGCGGCCAGCAGACCGGCGTTGCGCGCCCCGCCGATGGACACCGTCGCCACCGGGATGCCCGCGGGCATCTGCACGATGGACAGCAGGGAATCCATGCCGTCCAGATATGCGAGCGGCACCGGGACGCCGACGACGGGAAGCGGTGTCATGGAGGCGAGCATGCCGGGCAGATGGGCGGCGCCCCCGGCACCGGCGATGATGACGCGGATGCCTCGTGAACGCGCGTCGCGCGCGTACGACATGAGCTTGTCGGGTGTGCGGTGCGCGGAGACGACCTCCACCTCGTGGGGGATCCCGAAATCCGTGAGCGCCTGAGATGCATCGCTCATCACGCGCCAGTCGGAGTCGGATCCCATCACGACGCCGACCAGGGGCTCGGCGGAAGAGTGCAGTGGCTCGGTCACCAGATCAGGGTACGGTCTGCCGCTGTGAGATTCCCCGAACGGCACACCACTTGCCGCGCATGTGTCGGCGAAGAGCCGACACATGCGATCTGATCAGACGAAGTGCGCGGCGACGGCACGGGCGACGTAGACCGCATCGTCGAGATCGTCGTCTGCAACGTTCACGTGGCCGACCTTCCGGCCGGGCCGGGGCGCCTTCCCGTAGGTGTGGATCTTCGCCTGCGGGTGCTCAGACATCGCCGCCCCGAAGCGCTCGTCCAGCGTCCCTTCGGCCGGGCCGCCGAGGATGTTCACCATCACGGACCACGCGGCACGCGGCGCGGTGCTCCCGAGAGGAAGACCGGCGACCGCCCGCAGATGCTGTTCGAACTGGCCGGTGACGGCGCCGTCCTGACTCCAGTGGCCGCTGTTGTGCGGACGCATCGCGAGCTCGTTGACGAGTATCCGCTCGTCGTCGGTCTCGAACAGCTCGACCGCCAGCATGCCCGTCACGCCCAGACCTTCCGCGATGGTGCGACCGATCGACTCCGCGACTTCCACCAAACGCTCGGTCGCGGCGGGAGCCGGGGCGATGACCTCGGCGCACACCCCGTCGCGCTGAACGGTCTCGACGACGGGGTAGGCGATGATCTCGCCGCCGACGCCACGCGCCACCTGCTGGGCGAGCTCACGCACGAACGGGACGAGCTCCTCGACGAGCAGCGCTTCTCCGTCGGCGAGCGCCGCCAGCCAGTCCTGTGCCTCCTCCGCCGCACGCACGACCCGCACGCCCTTGCCGTCATAGCCTCCGCGTGGCGTCTTCACCACGCCTCCTCCGGCGTGCTCGTCCAGGAAGGCCTGCAGTTCGGTGGCGGTGCGCACAGCCGCCCATTCGGGCTGAGGGATCCCCAGCTCTGCGAGGCCCGCCCGCATCACGAGCTTGTCCTGGGCGTACTGGAGCGCATCCGGCCCCGGGTGCACGGAGACGCCGTCCGCGACCAGTTGTCGGAGAACATCCTGCGGCACGTGCTCATGGTCGAAGGTCACGACATCGACGCCGGCCGCGAAGGCCCGCACCGTATTCAGGTCTCGGTAGTCGCCCACGGCGGTGGACGCCAGCTCGGCGGACATCCCCTCCCCCTCTGCGAGCACCCGCAGTTCGATCCCGAGCTCGACCGCCGGAGCGATCATCATCCGGGCCAGCTGTCCTCCGCCGATCACGCCAACACGCAACGCCATGTGCCGCCTCCATTCGTCTGCACCCATTCTTCCGCACGCGACCGGGCGCGCACGACCGGTTGCCGATGGGCGTCGCCGGCGCCGGCTCGCTCCGCGGCGTGTGCGGCGAGGGAACTCAGTCGCCGACGGCCTGCGCGTCGCGATGGGCGAGGATCTGCCCGACCTCGATCTGGTCGGCAAGTGTCTCGTGCACCAGAGTCACGTTCGGCACGTTCGGCAGTCGCAGCGGGGCGTCGACGCCGTTCGAGAGGATGATCGTGCCCGACCCCCACAACCGCTGCAAGGGCCCCCGCCTCACGGCGATCGTGTAGCCCCGGGCATGCGACATCTCATGGCGCCGACGAGAACCGATCCCCTGGCGGACGATGACCCGCCGCGTCGTGACGGTGGTGCTCCGCGAGTACCAGACGATGAACGGCAGCACGACGGCGAACAGCAACAGCGCACCTGCCACGGCGAGGAGCATCCAGTCCTCGAAACCCGTCGGGAGATTGCCGAAGAAGTATGCCGTCGCCCCGAAGGTGGCGATGAGGACGAGAGCCGACCAGAACAGGCGACGTGCGTGGCTTCGGAAGCGCGCGATCAACAGCTCCTCCGAAGGCGTACCGGGCGGCGGCATCAGGGGCCGCCCGCCGAGCGTCACAGGCTGGGTCACCCCACCATTGTGCCCGTGATCTGCGACAAAGCCGTCTGTGCGGCGGCGTGTCAGCTTCCAGCCGGCCGCACGTGCACGACATCCCCCGCGGAGATCGCGTGCTCGAGACCTTCGGATTCGACGAGAAGACGTCCGTCCGGGTCGATCGCCGTCGCCACTCCTTCGAGAGAGCGTCCAGCCGGCAGCGACACCTGCACCGTCTGCCCGAGTGTCGCGCACCGTGCAGATACGACGCCGTGCAGACCGCTCACGACCGCGTTCTCCGTGACGGTCAGCGCGGAGAGCAGGCCGTCGAGTCTCTCGAGGTAGTTGGACAGCAGGAGATCGTCGTCCGCGACGGCGCCGAGTGCGGCGAACGACGTGGCCGACGGCACGGGAAGCTGCTCGGCCGTCATGGCGGTGTTCACGCCGGCGCCGAGAACGACGGCGTCCGTCGTCGCCTCCGCGAGGATGCCGCAGATCTTGCGTCCATCCACGAGAACATCGTTCGGCCACTTCACGGCGACGTCGTGCGTCGGAAGCTGCTCGGCGATCGCCTCCGCCATGGCCACCCCTGCGGCGAGCGGAATCCACCCGCGCGCGGCAGGATCGGCGGGAAGCGCCCGCAGCAGGACCGAGACGGCGATGGCCGAGCCCGCAGGCGCCGTCCAGGTGCGGTCGAGGCGGCCACGTCCGGCCGTCTGGTCGTGCGTGACCAGGACCGCCAGGTGCGGCCACGCGTCGGCATCGGACGCGTGCGCGCGCAGATCGGCGTTCGTGGAGCCGGTGGCACCCACCAGATCGAGGCGACCGGCGATCGCACGCGCGAGGGGGAGATCCATGATCAGGAGTCCTCGTCGGCTTCTTCGTCGTCGTCGTCCTCGTCGGTTCGAACGGTCCCGACCTCGTGAGCCTGCCAGCGCTCCCACTCCTGCATGAGGCCGTCGACCGCCGCATGGAACTTCGCGGTGGCCACCCCGTGCGTCGTGTCACCGAAATAGTGCTGGACCCACATCCGCAACCGGGCGATCGCAGCCCCATCCGCGCGGACGCGGTCGACCTCGGCCACGATGTCGGCCGCCGCCTCGGCGGTCAACCATTCGCAGTCCGCCAGGTAGCCCTGCGTGTCGATCGAAGCCTGCTCGTCGGTCGGACGCGTGATCATCAGCGGCTTCCCCGCCGCAAGCCGGTCGTACACCATCGCGGAGATGTCGACGATCGCGACGTCAGCCGCCGTCAGCTGCCAACCGAGTTCCGGAGCTGCGTCGTAGATGTGGTGTGCGTTCGGGTCGGCCGCGTTCGCCGCATGGATCGCAGCCACGATCCGTCGGTGCGCGGCTCCGTACTCCTCGTCGACGACCCCGCTGCGAGGGTGGGGACGGTAGATGACACGGTGGGCGCCGGTCGCGAGCAGGCGAGACACGAGAACCTCGCCGTGCGATGCGATCGAACCGTAGTGCGCGCTGGGTCGGTCTCCCTCCCACGTCGGCGCGTAGAGCACGACGGTGCGCTCATCGGGAGTGTACGGAAGAGTGCCGGCGTAATGATCGGCCTGCGGGCGACCGATCTCGATCGTGCGGCGGTCGACGTCGTAGTCCCACAGCGTGCGCGAGAGACGATCACGGGCGGCCTGTCCGGCGACGAACGCGTAGTCGTAGGCCTTGTACTGGTTCGTCGTCATGTACATCTTGTCGGACTCGCCGTGGTTGATGAACAC
Source organism: Microbacterium sp. UBA3486 (assembly GCF_002377845.1). Classification (NCBI taxonomy): domain Bacteria; kingdom Bacillati; phylum Actinomycetota; class Actinomycetes; order Micrococcales; family Microbacteriaceae; genus Microbacterium; species Microbacterium sp. UBA3486. The sequence goes on along the minus strand of NZ_DFQP01000065.1, from coordinate 5,766 downwards.
GTGCCAACGCCGCCCGTAGCGGAACATCTGGAAGTTCCGCGTGTTCTGGTTCACGTAGAGCACCAGCCGGATGTCCTGGGTCGCGATGAAGCGCTCCATGTCGCGCACCTTCGGCACGAAGGCCACGGGCGGCGAATCCTCCTCGAGCAGCTTCTCGGCCCCGGTCGCCTGGCGGGAGAGCACGACGACGGGCCAGCGCTTCGAGAGCTCGGCGAGCGGGCGGTACCACTGGCGCATCTGGTACATGTTCACCGCGCCGTCGGCGAAGTAGACCGCGACCTTGAAATGATCGGCCGGAAGCGGTTCGCGCTCGGCGAGCCGCCGCCGCACACGCTGCACCGCGGTGCGAGACGCGAGCGCCCGCTTCAGCAGACGATATGCCTTCTTCGCGTCAGACAGTGCACCCATCCCTCCAGAATAGTTCGTCCGCGTCGCTTTCTCCGGCTGAGCGCCAGCCGCGCACCCGAGGTCTGCCCCTCCCACACCCTCAGGCAACGTGCGTCGACGCCGTGCCATGATCGTCATGTGCCCGCAGACGAATTCCCCACTCCCCGGCCCGGGGTGTCCTTCGTGATGCCGGTGCTCAACGAGCGTGCATACCTCGAACACGCGATCGCGTCGGTGCTCGCGCAGGATGTCGACGCTCCCACCGAACTCGTGCTCGCGCTGGGGCCGTCGACGGACGGCACCACCGAGCTCGCGCGACGGCTCGCCGACGCGGACGACCGCATCCGGCTGGTCGACAATCCGGCGGCGCACATCCCCGTCGGCCTGAACGCCGCGATCCGCGCAAGCCGCTACGACACGATCGTGCGGGTGGACGCGCACTCCGAGCTCTCCCCCGGTTACGCCGCTCGGGCGCTGAAGACCCTGGAACGCACCGGCTCCGCGAACGTCGGCGGCGTGATGCATGCCGAAGGACGCACCCCCTTCCAGAAGGCCGTGGCGCGTCTGTACAACTCGCCGGTCGGGCTCGGTGGTGGCGCATATCACGGGAGCTCCCAGGAGGGCGAAGCGGAGTCGGCCTACCTCGGCGTGATGCGGCGTGACGTGCTCGACGAGGTCGGGTTGTTCGACGAGTCGATTCGACGCGGCGAGGACTGGGAACTCAACCTCCGGATCCGCCAGGCAGGTCATCGGGTCTGGTTCGACCCCGACCTGTCCGTCACCTACTGGCCACGGGAGAGCTGGCTGCGCCTGGCCCGACAGTTCCGTGCCACCGGAGCCTGGCGGGGCGAGCTCGTTCGGCGGTTCGGACGGAGCAACGGGCTTCGATACTTCGCCCCGCCCGCACTTGTCGCGGTCGTCGCCCTCGCCGTCCTCGTCGGGGGCCTGCAGGTGACCGGCGTGCTCACCGGGGTGGCCTCGATGGTCGCCTCCCTTCTCGTGTACGGACCGCTCGCCCTCTACCTGCTGCTCGTCCTCGGCGTCGCGCTGGCTCCCGGCGGAGGGGGCGTGCGACAGCGGATGTGGACGCTCCTCGTCCTGCCGACGATGCACATCTCCTGGGGTCTGGGCTTCCTCGGCGGCGTGCTCCGGGGAGCCCACGACACCGTGGACGCCTCGCGTCTCGGCACCCGCAACACCCCGCTACCCTGACCCCCTCGCACGGAAACCGTGAGCTGACGCCGCGCTGACGAGATCTCTCGCCGGAGGTGTTCCACGCGAGCGTGCTCGCGCGGCGCCGCGCTCAGGCTGTGACGAACCCGAGGTCCAGGATGCGGTCGACCACGCGCCGCGCGGCATGACCGTCATCGCGAGCGTTGAACTGCTGACGCCAGGCGGCATAGCGATCCGCATACGTCGCCTCATGGCGCTCGTCGTCCAGGGCAGCGGTGAGTTCCTCCTGCGTCCGCACGAGCGGACCGGGCGCCCTCTCCGCGAGATCGAAGTAGAAACCGCGCAGCTGTCCGCGATAGTGATCGATGTCGGGCACCAGGAAGTACATCGGCTTCCCGGTGACGCTGAAGTCGAACATGACCGAGGAGTAGTCGGTGATCAGCGCATCCGCGGCGAGCAGCAGCCGCGCCGTCTCCGGGTACCCGGTCACATCGATGACCCGTGCCCCGGCGAGATCCCGCCCCTGTGCCAGAGTGCGGGAGTGACCGCGAACGAGGACCACGGCGTTCGCCTGGCGTGCCAGAAGCTCCGCGTCGACGAAGTCGACCATCTCGGCACGATCGTCACGCCAGGTCGGCGCGTAGAGCAGCACCCGCTCGTCGGGGCCGATGCCGAGCGCTACACGGACCGCAACGGGATCACCCGTTGTGAGCGCATCGTTCCTGGGGTATCCCTCCACCCAGATCGGTCGCCCGAAGAAGGCGTACGCCTTCCGGAGGATGCGCTCGGAATACGGGTTCTGCGCCAGCAGGACGTCCCAGCGCCGGGATTCCTTCACGACCGCCGCCATCCGGCGCGGATCGAAACCGGGACGGTGCAGCGCGAGCCGCTTGAGGGGTGTGCCATGCCAGGTCTGGAGGACCTTCTGGCCGGGCTTGCGGGCGAAGCGCCGTCGCAGCCAATCGTTCACCACCAGCAGTCGAGCGGCTCCGCGTGCGTGCCACCACTGCGGGCTGCCCTCGACGACCGCGATCGCGCCCTCCGGCACCTCGACGGAGAGGTCGACCACGCTCCAATACCGTCGCACCTGGGGGGCTCGCGCCGCCAGTTCCCGGTCGATGGCCCGAGGGTTGCAGCCGACGCTGCGTCCGTAGAAGCTCTCGAAGAACACGGCGTTCTCCGTGCCTCCCGCCTGTGCGACGTACCTCTCCTCGAGGGTGGATCGTCCTTCCGCCGTCTCGTACACCGGATCGATCGGCGCGGCGATGCGCACGACACCGGCATCGACGGCGATGCGCACCCCGGTGAGCACCACCGGAGCGATGCGCACACCGTCGAGGTCGGCACCGGCGATCCGCAGTTCGTAGGAGCCGGTCGGCAGCGGGAGCGAGGGCCCGCCCCAACGCGATGCCTGCAGCGGGAACGTCGCCTTCCAGGTCGCGCCGCCTCCGCTGATACGAGCCTCGACGTGCGCCCGCGGTCCGCGCAGGTCGGCCGTCTCCGGTCGCTGACCGGTCCCTTCGATGATCAGGGCCTCCGCCGCGTCATCGATGCGGGCCGTTGTCATACTGCTCCCTTCGGCGCGGGAATCCCCCGTGCGCGGATGACCTGATAGACGCGTTCGGTGTTGCGTCCGTCCCGATACGCGTGCATCTCCGCGCTGAGCGTAGCGGAACGGACGGATGCCCCGTCGCGGACGGCATCGTCTGCGAGGAGGGCGTCGAGCTGCGCGAGCAGTTCCGTCCAGTCAGCGGCAGCATCCGGGCCCGCGACGTCGTCGAACCGACCGTAGAACCCACGGGTGGTGGCGTACTCCTCCGCATCGGGAGCCAGGAAGAGCACCGGCATGCGCAGGAGACCGACGTCGTACGCGAGTGACGAGTAGTCGGTCACGAGCACGTCGAATGCCGCGAGCGCCGGCGTCACGTCCGCCAGCACTGGCGCCCCGAGCGCGCGCACCCGCCTGCTCGGAAGAGGCGGAGCATACCCGCCTTCGCCGAGAGGATGCGAGCGTACGAAAAGAACGGCGTCACGTTCTTCGAGGAGCCGGAGGATGCGGATCCACTCGTCGGCGGTGGGAACCGCGGGGTCGGGTGCACCGTCACGCCAGGTGGGCGCATACAGGATGCACCGCGCCGTCTCCGGGATCTCTCCCGCCACTGTGCGGAGAAGAGTGGATGCCGCCGATCGCACCTCGTCTACCGCACCACGCGAGAGCACGTCGACTCGGGGTTCTCCGGTCACCACCACGCGGTCGCCCGCGAGGCCGAAGGCCGACTCCAGACGCCCTCTCGCGCGGTGCGACGCCGCGGGGAGCACCCGGATGCGCTGGGCCGCCGCGCCGTAGAGGATGCCGACCGCACGGCGGAGCAGCGCTGCGCCGGGAACGTTCGGAACCTGTGTGGTCGCGGGCGAGTCCAGGCCGATGCGCTTCAGGGGAATCCCATGCCAGAGCTGCACCACGAAGGCGCCGCCGTTCGCATAGCGGTTCACGTCACCGAGCCCGTGCGTCACCACGAGCACCCCGGCCCGCGCTGTGTGCCACCAGCCGCGAAGGCCGCCCTTGCGCGCCGACCGGATGCCGAGCGCCGCCGCATCGCGATCCTCGCGCTCGGACGAGGTGAGCCATATCGTGTCGTGGCCGGCCGCCGATGCGAAGCGCTGCAGTGCAAGGGCGCCGTCGCCCACCCCGGCTCCGCAGCCGAAGACCCAGCGCCGACCGCGCGGAAGGAGGACCGTGCCGATGCGTCCGACGGCATACAGCGGGATCCGCAGGAGCTTGGCCGCATTGCCGGTGCCGAAAGAGAAGGACGCCACCCCGCGAGCCTATCGCGGGGTGGCGTCCTTCTCGGCGCGCGGTGGGCTTCAGCCGGCGAGTTCGCCGAGCTTCACCTCGACGTCGTACTGCTTGCCGCCGCGCACGTAGGTGACCTTGGCATCGCTGCCGGCCGCCGCCGCACGCACCTGAGCGGTCAGATCGCTCGCGCTGGTGATCGGGACTCCGTTGAACGTGGTGACGACGTCGCCCTCCTGGATGCCGGCCGCAGCCGCAGCGCCGCCGTCCGTCGCCTTGGCGATGTACGCGCCGGAGACGGTGGCACCCTGCACGCTCGACGCGTCCTGGACCGAGGCGCCGAGAAGACCGTGCGTCGCCGCACCGTCGGCGATGATCTCGTCGGAGACCCGCTTGGCGATGTTCGACGGGATGGCGAAGCCGATGCCGATCGAGCCCGACTCCTCGGAGCTTCCCGAGCTCGCGATCGCCACGTTGATACCGATCAGCTCGCCCTTGCTGTTCACGAGCGCACCACCGGAGTTCCCGTGGTTGATCGCGGCATCCGTCTGGATCACGGCGATCGAGATGGAGTCCGAGGTCTGCGGCGTGCCGCTGCCCGGGATGTCGAACTGGAACGGCCCCTGGCCCTGTCCCTGATCGGGCGTCTGCTGCTGGTTCGGAGCGTCCTCGGAGGACGAGTCGGGCAGAGCGGAGGAAGCGATCTGGATGCTCCGGTTCAGCGCGCTCACGATGCCCGTCGTGACCGAGTTCGCGAGCCCGAGCGGGGCGCCGAGCGCCACCGCGGTGTCGCCGACGTTGAGCTTCGAGGAATCGGCGAAGTCGATCGGGGTGAGTCCCTTGGCATCCTTCAGCTTGATCACGGCCAGATCGTAGATCGGGTCGGTGCCGACCACGGTCGCCTCGAAGATGCGTCCATCGGACGTGGTCACCCGGATCGTCGGATCCGCGACAGCGCCGCCGAGCGTCACGACGTGCGTGTTGGTGAGCACGTAGCCGTCATCGCTGATGATGACACCCGATCCGCTGCCTGCCTGGTCGGAGCCCGCCACCTCGATGGTGACGACGGACGGGAGTGCGGCGGTCGCGACAGCCGTGGTCTCGTTGACGGAACCGGGGTTGTTCACGGTCACCGTCTGCGGCCCGGTCGCCGTGCCCGAGGAGGGCTGGTCCTGGAGCCCGTTCAGCAGAGCGCCTCCGCCGAAACCGGCGACCCCGCCGACCAGAGCGGCCGCGACGATGAAAGCGGCGAACTTCGCGCCGCTACGAGGCTTCTGCTCCTTGGTCTTCGTCCCCTCGCCCGGCACGCCGGCGGCACCGCCGTCGAGCGGCTGCGTCGGCTGGGTGTACGACGATGCGGTGGGGATGCCGAACGCCGCGCCCTGCGCGGTGGCGGTTGCCGGCGCGGCGGC
>NZ_DFQP01000077.1:19215-98288 GCF_002377845.1 Microbacterium sp. UBA3486 | reverse complement strand
CTTCACGGGCTCGACCGAGGTCGGGATCGAGGTCGCCGCCGGATGCGCCAGGGCGCTCAAGCCCGTGACGCTCGAGCTCGGCGGCAAGAGCGCGAACATCGTCTTCGCCGACGCCGATCTCGAGCGGGCGGCGGCGGGAGTCCCGGGCTCGGTGTTCGACAACGCCGGCCAGGACTGCTGCGCACGCAGTCGGCTCCTGGTGCAGCGCTCGGTGTACGACCGCTTCCTCGAGCTGCTCGAGCCGGCCGTGACCGCGTGGCGCGTGGGCGACCCCGCGCGTGAGGACACCGACATGGGGCCGCTCATCTCGGCGGGGCACCGCGACACCGTCGCCTCGTTCCTCGACGGCGCCGACATCGCGTTCCGCGGGAGCGCGCCCGAGGGAGACGGCTTCTGGTTCGCGCCGGCCGTCGTGCTCGCGGCTCCCGCCGACCGCATCGCCCAGCAGGAGGTGTTCGGTCCCGTCCTCGCGGTGATGCCCTTCGAAGACGAGGCCGACGCGATCCGCCTGGCGAACGACACGGCCTATGGTCTCGCCGGCTCGGTGTGGACCGGGAGCCTCGGGCGCGGGGTGCGTGTCGCGCGTGGTGTGCGCAGCGGCGTGCTGTCGGTGAACTCTCACTCCTCGGTGCGGTACTCCACGCCCTTCGGCGGCATGAAGGCGTCGGGGCTGGGGCGCGAGCTCGGGCCGGACGCCGCGGAGCACTTCACCGAGACCAAGAACGTCTTCTTCGCGACCGATGAATCCTGATCGTCGCGCAACCCACCCCATCCGGAACGGAGAACCCACATGAGCATCGATCTGACCCAGCGACTGAAGGACCGCGTCGCCATCATCACCGGTGGCGCGAGCGGAATCGGGTTCGCCACCGCGCAGCGCTTCGCAGCGGAGGGTGCGTTCGTCGTGATCGCCGACGTCGATCCGGCCACGGGCGAGACGGCGGCTGCCGAGGTGGGTGGGGTGTTCCGCCGGGTCGACGTCGCCGACGAAGACCTGGTCAATTCGCTGTTCGACGGCGTCGCCGAGGAGTTCGGACGTATCGACATCGCCTTCAACAATGCGGGCATCTCACCGGCGGACGACGATTCGATCGAGACGACCGAGCTCCCGGCGTGGGATCGGGTGCAGGACGTGAACCTCAAGAGCGTGTACCTGTGCAGCCGCGCCGCGCTGCGTCACATGGTCCCGGCGGGACGCGGGTCGATCATCAACACCGCCTCCTTCGTCGCGCTGCTCGGTTCGGCGACCTCGCAGATCAGCTACACCGCGTCGAAGGGCGGCGTGTTGGCGATGTCCCGCGAGCTGGGGGTGCAGTTCGCGCGCCAGGGAGTGCGGGTGAACGCGCTGTGTCCCGGACCGGTGAACACCCCGCTGCTGCAGGAGCTGTTCGCCAAGGATCCGGAGCGGGCGCAGCGGCGCCTCGTGCATGTGCCGATGGGACGCTTCGCCGAGCCGACGGAGCTCGCAGCGGCGGTCGCCTTCCTCGCCTCGGACGACTCGTCGTTCATCACGGCGAGCGCCTTCGTCGTCGACGGCGGGATCACGAACGCCTACGTCACCCCGCTGTGAGCGCCCCTCACCTCGCTGTGACAGGGTGAAGGCATGAGCGAGCACCCCCACGACGGCGACCTCGTCGAGGTGCGCAGAGCGGTCTACCGGCCGTTGCGGCGCGGCAACGCGCTGGAGGACACGGTCGCCCGGCTCGTGCAGACGATCCGTCTCGGCGTCGTCGCTCCGGGGGAATCCCTGCCGCCCGAGCGCGAGCTCGCGGCATCGTTCGGGGTCAGTCGCGACACCGTGCGCGAGGCGATCCGCGAACTCGCGGACACCGGCTACCTGCTCCCGCGGCGCGGCCGGTACGGAGGGACGTTCGTCGCCGATCCGCTGCCGCACCCGACAGTGTCGGGCACCGTGACCGCGGAGGAGATCGACGATGTGCTCGGGCTGCGCCTGGTGCTCGAGCCCGGTGCCGTGCGTGCCGCGGGGAGCCGATCGCTCGACGCCGCGACGCGCGCCGACCTCTGGGCGCGGCACGAGGCGGCTCTGCCGGCCGGGCCGGATGAATACCGGCGCCTGGACACTTTGCTGCACCTGGCGATCGCCGAGGCCGCGGGCATCCCCTCGCTCGTCGCGCTGGTCGCCGAGAACAGGGCGGATGTGAACGCCTGGCTCGACACCTTCCCGCTGATGCCGCGCAATATCCAGCACTCGGGCGCGCAGCACGAGGGCATCGTCTCGGCGATCCTCGCCGGGCGCCCGGATGCGGCCGAGGCCGCGATGCGCGATCACCTCGCCGGATCCGAGGCGTTGCTGCGCGGGTTCCTCATCTGATCAGAGCTAATCGGTCGCAACTTCGACGATTCGCAACGGATATCGTTGCGAATTGATCAAGAGACTTCCGATTTCGCTATACCTGGCGACTTTCCTGTGCCAGACTCGCGGCAAGCGAATCTCAATGGGGAGGCTCCATGCCCGACACCACCCGAACGTCGACGGCGACACTCGACGCACCCACCGTCACCGGTGCGGTCCGCATCGATGGCGTGACCAAGCGGTACGGCACCGCCATCGCGGTCGACGACCTGAGTCTCGACGTGCAACCGGGCGAGTTCCTCTCGCTCCTCGGTCCGTCGGGATGTGGGAAGACGACCACGCTGCGGATGATCGCAGGCTTCGAGTATCCGGATGCCGGGGACATCCTCATCTCCGGCCGCAGTGTCCTGAACCTGCCGCCCTATCGGCGCGAGGTCAACACCGTCTTCCAGGCCTACGCCCTGTTCCCCCACCTCACGGTCGCCGAGAACGTCGCCTACGGTCTGCAGCAACGGCGCGTTCCCAAAGCCGAGCAGCGGGAGCGGGTGAGCGAAGCGCTCGACATGGTGCAGCTGCGGGCGTTCGCCGATCGCAAGCCGACGCAGCTCTCCGGCGGCCAGCAGCAGCGGATCGCGCTGTCGCGGGCGCTCATCAACCGGCCGAGCGTGCTCCTGCTGGATGAGCCGCTCGCGGCGCTGGACCGTCAGCTGCGTGAGGAGATGCAGCTCGAGCTCAAGCTCCTGCAGGCCCGCCTCGGTACGACTTTCGTGTTCGTCACGCACGATCAGGCCGAGGCGCTGTCGATGAGCGACCGGATCGCGGTGATGCGGGCCGGGCGGATCGAACAGCTCGATGCGCCCGCGGCCATCTACGCGGAGCCCGCGTCGGCCTACGTCGCCTCGTTCATCGGGCAGCAGAACTTCGTGCACGGCACGGTGCGTGCCGACGGTGAGGCCGTCGACACGGCGATCGGCGTGATCGCCGGTCGCTGGGGTGGCGAGCGGGTCGCCGCCGGTCAGCCGGCGGTCGCTGCGATCCGGCCCGAGTACGTCCGCCTGGAACAGGGCGAGGGTGCAGGGGTCCGCGGTCGTGTGCTCGGGGTCTCGCATCTCGGCGAGACCCTGCAGGTCGCGGTGCGCATCGGCGAGGATGCCACGTTCCTCTCGCGCATGCCGGCGCCCACGGCGCCGGAGGTGGGAGTCGACGACGAGGTCCGTTGCGTCTGGAGTTCCGCGGATGCACGGCTGTTCGCCGCGGACGGCATCCCCACGACGGCGACGCACGTGATCACCCTGCCCAAGGACGGCGGCCGGTGACCGGCACGCCTCCGGTGCGGGTGCTCGCGCACCGGAGCGCCGCGCGGGTGATCCGCACCGAGCTGACCAGGCGCGGCTTCCTCGCCACCGCCATCATGGCGGGCGGCGCGGTCGTGCTCAGCGCGTGCGCACCGGGCCAGAACGCCGCGGCCGTGCACGCCAAGGGGGGACCGCTCGAGGACAAGCTCTCGATCTACAGCTGGGGCGACTACGACGCGCCGGAAGTGCTCGAGCAGTTCACCGCAGAGAGCGGCCCGCGCATCGTGCTCGACGCCTTCAACTCGAACGAAGAGCTGATCGCCAAGCTCGTCGCGGCGCGGGGCACCTCGGGCTACGACATCGTGGTACCGACCGGCGTCTTCGTCGGACCGATGGCCGAGAACGGCCTCCTGCAGAAGTTCAACCTCGACCTGTTGCCGAACATGAAGCACGTGGCGCCGGAGTTCCGCGGGCGCTCGTGGGATCCGGGCAACGAGTACTCCGTGTGCAAGGCATGGGGGACGACCGGTTTCGTGTACGACAAGAGGGTCATCTCCCGAGAGCTCACGACCTGGAACGACTTCATCGACGCCGCACAGAATGAGGCCTCCGGTTCGACCTCGGTGCTCGACGATCCGGCGCCGCTGCTCGGCATCTACTTCTGGGCGAACGGTATCGACTGGACTACCACGGACCCGGACGACCTCGACGCCGTCGAGAAGTTCCTGGTGAAGGACCTCGCGCCGCACATCTCGGCGTTCGACTCGTACCCGGGAGGTTCGTCGATCCCGCAGGCCTCGCACGCGCTGCTGCAGTCCTACAACGGCGACGCGAGGCTCGGCATCTTCGAGTCCGACGACCCCGATCGGTGGCAGTGGGTGCTGGGGAGCCCCGCGACCGAGCTGTGGATGGACAACTGGGCGATCGCCGCCGGTGCCCCGCACCCCGAGGCGGCACACGCATTCATCGACTTCGTGCTGCAGCCCGACGTGCAGCTCGCACAGGTCGACTACATCGGCTACGACACCGGCATCTCGGGGATCCGGGAGGAGGCGGAGGCCGCGGGGCTGGAACGGCTCGACATGGTGTTCTTCGACGAGGAGCAGGTGGCCACGATGCACGAGGGCAAGCTGACGGACGCACAGGACCGCGTCGTCTCGATCTGGAACTCGATGAAGGCGGCTGCTGGTGCCTAAGCTCAAGTTCGGTCTCGCCATCCCGGCCTGGGTGTGGTTGCTCGTCTTCTTCGTCGCCCCGATCTTCATGGTGATCGTGTTCAGCTTCGGATACAAGCCGAGCATCTTCGCCACGCATGCGCTCGACCACCTCTCGTTCGACCGCTACCTCGAGGCGCTCTCGCCGACCTTCTTCAGCACGTTCCTGAACACGCTGTGGATCGGCATCCTGGGCACGGCCCTGTGCCTCGTGATCGGCGGGCCGGTCGCGTACTGGATCGCGGTGAAGGCACCGCCCTCGAAGCGGGGGTTGCTTCTCGCGCTGGTGATGGTGCCGTTCTGGACCAACTTCCTGGTGCGTACCATCGGCTGGCAGGTGATCCTCGCGCCCGAGGGCTGGCTCTCGCAGCTGCTGCAGGGGATCGGGGTCATCCCCGGTCCGCTCGACCTGCTGTACTCGCGCGGCGCCGTGCTCCTCGGCGTCGTCTACAACTACCTGCCGCTGATGATCCTGCCGCTGTTCGTCGCCTTCGACCGGGTGTCGGGACCGCTGCGCGAGGCGAGCAAGGATCTGGGTGCGAACAGCGTGACGACGTTCCTCCGGGTGACGGTGCCGCTGGCCCGACCCGGCATCATCGCCGGCGTGCTCCTGGTGTACATCCCGCTGATGGGCGACTACATCACCGCCACCGTGCTGGGCGGAGCGAAGGGCAACATGATCGGGCAGGTGGTGGCGAGCCAGTTCCAGACCGCGCAGAACTGGGCATTGGGCTCGGCGATGGCCGTGCTGCTGATCATCGTCATCATGCTCTCGATCGCGGTCGCGGCCGGACTCCTCTGGCTCCTGACCCTGCCGCTCAGACAACGCAACCGACTCGTCCTGGGGGAGGGATCATGACCGATACGAAGACCGCCATGACGGCACCGCGCGTGCGCCGCGGCGCAGGACGCTTCGTGCTGCCGATCTGGGCGGGGCTGGTGTTCCTGTTCCTGTTCCTGCCGATTCTCGTGATCATCGCGTACTCGTTCAACGTCGGGCGCCTGCTGGTGTCCTGGGACCACTTCGGCTTCGACTCGTTCCTCGCGATCGTGAACAAGCCCGCGATCCGCGATGCCGTGCTCGTGTCGGTGCGCACCGGTCTGCTCGCGGCTCTGCTCGCCACCGCGCTGGGCACGCTGGCGGGCATCGCGATGGCACGCAATCCCGGCAGGTGGGTGTGGTGGTTCCTCGGGCTTCTGCTGCTCGTGTCGGTCACGCCCGAGATCGTCGACGCGGTCGCGCTGCTGCCGTGGCTGGTGTTCCTCGGGCAGGATGCCGGGATAGGCATCTTCAACGACGGCACGATGAGACTCGTGGTGGGGCAGTCGCTGTTCTCGATCGCCATCGTGTCGTACATCGTGCGGGCGCGGCTGGTCGGGCTCGACGCCCGCCTGGAGGAGGCATCGGCCGACCTCTACGCGCCGCCCGTGCGCACGTTCCTCAAGATCACGCTGCCGCTCGCGATGCCGGCCGTGCTCGCGGGGTTCCTGCTCTCGTTCACGCTGAGCCTCGACAACACGGTCGTGTCGGCGTTCGTGCAGGTGTCGGGAACGACGCCGTGGCCCGTCTACGTGCTCAGCGCGCTGCGCAGCGGCTTGCGTCCGGAGATCGCCGCGGTGTCGACGATCATGCTCGTGCTCACGCTGTTGGCGCTCGCGCTGGTGGCCGTGGTTCTGAAGAGGGCGGGGGACTCGGCGACCGAGATCGCCCGCACGATGGCTGGAGGGTGAGCATGGTGTTCGCAGATCTGGTGTTCACGGGTGGCGTGCGCGGAGGGCGGGTGTTCCTCGCCGATGCCGCGCGCACCACGGCGCACGCGGTCGCCGTGACGGACGGGTTCATCAGCGCGGTGGGGCACGACGTCGCGGCGCTGATCGGGCCGGAGACCGGGGTGATCGACCTCGCCGGCGGACTGCTGGTGCCCGGTTTCCAGGACGCGCACGTGCACCCGGTGTGGGGCGGGTTGGACATGCTCCGCTGCGATCTGTCCGCTCTGGCCACCCGCGAGGAGTACCTCGACCGGATCGCCCGGTATGCGGCCGCGCACCCGGACGACGAGTGGATCCTCGGGGGCGGATGGCAGATGTCGGCGTTCCCCGGAGGCACACCGACGGCAGAGGACCTCGACTCCGTCGTGCCCGATCGCCCGGCGTTCCTGCCGAACCGTGACGGACACGGTGCCTGGGTCAACTCCCGTGCGCTCGCGCTCGCCGGCATCACCCGCGAGACGGCCGACCCCGCGGACGGGCGGATCGAGCGCGATGCGACCGGTGCCCCCAGCGGCACGCTGCACGAGGGCGCGATGGGCCTGGTCAACCGGCTCCTGCCGACCGAGGCGCCCGAGCGGCTCGTCGAGGCGCTCCTGCAGGGGCAGCGCCACCTGCACTCCTACGGGGTGACGGCCTGGCAGGATGCGATCGTCGGCACCGAGTACGGCGATGCGGGCGATCCGCTCCCGGCCTATCGGACCGCCGCCGCATCCGGGATGCTCACCGGTCGCGTCGTCGGCTCCCTGTGGTGGGATCGATCACGGGGCCTGGAGCAGATCGACGACATCGTGCGCCGTCGGGACGAGAGCACGGTCGGCCGCTTCCGGGCGCGCAGTGTGAAGATCATGCAGGACGGCGTCGCCGAGAACTTCACCGCCGCGATGCTGGAACCGTACTGCGACGGCCACGGGCACCCGCGCGAGGATTCGGGGATCTCCTTCGTCGAACCGGAGCTGCTCAAAGAAGCCGCGACCCGGCTCGACGCCCTCGGCTTCACGCTGCACTTCCACGCGATCGGCGACCGCGCCGTGCGCGAGTGCCTCGATGCGGTCGAGGCCGCGCTCGTGCAGAACGGTCCGCGCGGCAACCGGCACCACATCTCCCACATCCAGGTCGTGCACCCTGACGACATCCCACGGTTCCGGGCCCTCGACGTCACCGCCAACATGCAGATGCTGTGGGCGACGCTCGAGCCGCAGATGGTCGACCTCACCATCCCGTTCCTCGGAGCGCAGCGCAGCGCGTGGCAGTACCCGTTCGGCGACCTGTTGCGTTCCGGCGCCGCGCTCGCGGCGGGCAGCGACTGGTCGGTGAGCACGCCGAACCCGATGGCGGCGATCCACGTGGCCGTCAACCGCCGTTCCGCGCCGACCGAGTGGGAGGGCGACTACGAACCGTTCCTCCCGAAGCAGGCGATCGACCTCGCCACGGCCCTCGTCGCCTACACGGCGGGATCGGCGCGGGTGAACCACCTCGACGACACCGGGACGATCGCGGTGGGGATGCGGGCGGACCTCGCCCTGCTCGACCGGGATCCGTTCGAGCATCCCGCGGAGGAGATCGGCCTGACCGAGGTGCGCGGCACCTGGGTCGGGGGAGAGCGGGTGTTCGACTCCGTGGACTGAGCCGCGGGACACCATCGAACACGCCGAACCCGAGCACACGGTCCCGAATGCAGGGGACCCGGATGCACGAAACCCCGACGACACCGCGTCGTCGGGGTTTCGCGTCGTGCTCGCGTCAGCCTGCGGCGGCCTCGTCGGCCACGGAGAGCGCTTCGTCGAGCACGGTGAGTCCGCGCACCAGGTCTTCTTCGCTGATCACCAGCGGCGGGGCCACGTGCATGCGGTTGAAATGCGTGAACGGCCAGACACCGGCCTTCTTGGCGGCAGCGGCGAAGGCGCCCATCGGAGCGGCATCCGCGCCGGAGGCGTTGAACGGCACGAGGGGCTCGCGCGTCTCCTGGTCACGGACCAGCTCGACCGCCCAGAACAGTCCGAGACCGCGCACATCGCCGACGCTCGGGTGCTTCTCGGCCCAGGAGCGCACAGTCGGACCGACCACGCGTTCGCCGAGGTCGCGCACGCGCTCGAGGATGCCGTCGCGACGGAACACCTCGAACGTCGCGACGCCCGCCGCACAGGCCAACGGGTGCCCCGAGTAGGTCAGCCCGCCGGCGAAGGGCATCGTGTCGAAGGCGCTGGCGATGCGGTCGGAGATCACCACGCCGCCGAGGGGCACGTAGCCCGAGTTCACGCCCTTCGCGAAGGTGATCAGGTCGGGGCTGGCGTCGAACGCGTCGATGCCGAACCATTCGCCCAGTCGCCCGAATCCCACCATGACCTCGTCGGCGATGTAGACGATGCCGTAGCGGTCGCACAGCTCGCGCACGCCCTGCAGATATCCGGGCGGCGGCACCAGCACGCCGTTGGTGCCGACGACCGTCTCGATGATGATCGCCGCGATCGTCTGCGGTCCCTCGAGCTGGATCGTCTGCTCGAGATGCGCGAGTGCTCGTTCGGACTCCTGCTCCGGGGTCTCGGCGTGGAAGGGCGAGCGGTACAGGTACGGTCCGAAGAAGCGCACGGCGCCGGAGTCGACGGTGTCGTTCGCCCAACGCCGCGGGTCGCCGGTGAGCGAGATCGCGGTCGATGTGGAGCCGTGGTAGCTGCGGTACATCGACAGCACCTTGCGACGGCCGGTGAACTGGCGGGCCATGCGCACTGCGTACTCGTTGGCCTCGGCGCCGCCGTTGGTGAAGAACACCTTCTCCAGGCCCTCCGGCGCGACCTCGGCGATCAGTCGCGCGAGTTCCCCGCGCACGTCGTTGGCGATCGCGGGCTGGATCGTCGCGAGACGCCCGGCCTGCTCTTGGATCGCCGCGACCAGGTCGGGATGCTGGTGCCCCAGGTTCAGGTTCACGAGTTGGCTCGAGAAGTCGAGGTACGCGTTGCCCTGGTAGTCCCAGAACGTCGAGCCCTCGCCCGCTGCGACGGGAAGCGGATCGATCAGGCCCTGCGCGCTCCAGGAGTGGAACACGTGGCCGCGGTCGTCCGCACGCACCTGCGCTTCGGCCTCGGGCGCGGGGAGCGGGTGCGAGACGCCGTGGCGGTCGGTGAAGTTCGTCATCGTGGTCGCTCCTCGTCAGTGGTTGCTCGGGAAGCCCAGGTCGACCTGGGAGGGCGTGTGGTCGGGCCACCGGGTGGTGACGACCTTGGAGCGTGTGTAGAAGTGCACCGACTCGGGACCGTAGATGTGGGAGTCTCCGAACAGCGAGTCCTTCCATCCGCCGAACGAGTAGGCGCCGATCGGCACCGGGATCGGCACGTTGACGCCGACCATGCCGACTTCGATGTCGAACTCGTACTGCCGGGCCGTGCCGCCGTCGCGCGTGAAGATCGCGGTGCCGTTGCCGTAGGCGTTGGCGTTGACCAGCTCGACCGCCTCGGCGTAGGTCTCGACGCGCACGACCGACAGCACCGGGCCGAAGATCTCGTCGTCGTAGACCTTCATCCCCGGGGCGACCTCGTCGATCAGGCTGACGCCCAGGAAGAAGCCCTCGGAGTCGAACTGCTTCTGCGTGCCGTCGACGACGACCTTCGCGCCCTCGCCCTCAGCCCCCGTCACGTACGAGGCGACCTTGTCGCGGTGCTCGCGGGTGATGAGCGGACCCATCTCGCTCGCGGCATCCGTGCCGGCACCGATCGTGAGGGCGCCGATGCGGTCGGCGATCGCGGTGACGAGGTCGTCGGCGATGTCGCCGACGGCGACCAGCACCGAGACGGCCATGCAACGCTCGCCGGCGGAGCCGTAGGCGGCGGAGACCGCAGCGTCGGCAGCCGCATCGATGTCGGCATCGGGCATCACCACCATGTGGTTCTTCGCGCCGCCGAGCGCCTGCACCCGCTTGCCGGCGGCCGAGGCGCGCTGGTAGATCGAGCGGGCGATCGGGGTCGAGCCGACGAAGCTGACGGCGTTCACCCGCGGCGACTCCAGGACCGCGTCGACGGCCTCCTTGTCGCCGTGGACCACGTTGAGCACGCCGTCCGGCAGCCCGGCCTCGGCGAAGAGCTTCGCGAGCCACACGGAAGCCGACGGATCCTTCTCGCTCGGCTTGAGGACGACCGTGTTCCCGCAGGCGATCGCCGAGGCGACCATCCACAACGGCACCATGACCGGGAAGTTGAACGGTGTGATCGCCGCGACGACACCGACCGGCTGCTTGACCGAGTGCACGTCGACACCGCGTGACACCTGCTCGCTGCGTTCACCCTTGAGCAGGTGCACGAGTCCCGCCGCGAACTCGACGTTCTCGATGCCGCGCGACACCTCGCCGGCAGCGTCCGAGAGCACCTTGCCATGCTCGGAGGTGACGATCGCGGCGAGTTCGGGCGTGCGCTCCTTGAGCAGCTGCCGCAAGCGGAAGAAGACGTCGGCGCGCTTGATCAGGCTCGTCTCGCGCCAGGCGGGGAGCGCGGCCGCCGCCGCGGCGATGGCGGAGTCGACCTCGGCGGTCGAGGCGAATGCGACCTGCTTCGAGACCTGGCCGGTGGCGGGGTCGAAGACCTGGCCGGTGCGGGCCGCTTCTGCGGCCTCCACTCCGTTGATGACGTGACGGACGATGTCCACGATGTTCCTCCGGGGCTGAAGAATACGGATTCGAACACTCTGACTGAACGTTCGATACGCTGATGTTCCTTAATGATCACAGAGCGGAAGAGCGTCGAGTGGTGTCAGAACGTCAGGACTTGAGCCCGCATCGGACAGATCGTCCGAGTCGGGCAGGGGGTGTGCTCACGGTGGCCGACGTTCTCGCCGATCCGGTGCTGCAGGCGGGCGCACCGGACGTGGTCGTGGGTGGCGCCGCTCTCGATGCCGACGTGCGCTGGGTGCATGTCTCCGACAGCGCAGGAGTCGCCCGACTGCTCGACGGCGGCGAGCTGCTGCTCAGTACCGGGGCGGGGTGGCCGACGGCTCCGGACGAGCTGCGCGACTTCGCGAGAGCCCTGCACCGTGCGGGGATCGCGGGCATCGTCGTGGAGCTCGGGTCCGGCCAATCGCAGATCCCCGATGCCGTGACCGAGGTGTGCCGGAACGTCGGTCTCGCCCTGATCGCCCTGACCAGCGAGATCAAGTTCGTCGCGGTGACGGAGTCGGTGCACAGATCGCTCATCGCCGCTCAGACGGATGCGCTGCACGAACGCCAGCGCCTGCACGAGCTCTTCACGGCGTTGAGTCTGCAGGGTGCTCCAGCCGACGTCGTGGTCGCCGAGACCGCGCGAGCGCTCGGTGCGCCCGTCGTGTTGGAGAATCTCGCGCACGAGGTGATCGCGCTCGAGACCCTGCGCACGCCGGTCGCGCAGGCGCTCGGAGAGCTCGACGCGGCCGATCGCATCCCGGTGCAGGCGCGGGGAGTGCGGTGGGGAACCCTGCTCGCCCTTCCGGGGCCCGTGCACCCGGCGGGCCGGCACACGGTGCTCGAACAGGGGGCGACGGCACTGGCCTTCGGCTGCCTGGCGGACGGGGGCGACACCGAGTGGTCGCTGCTCGCGCAGCGGGGCATCATCGACGATCTTCTCGGTGCACGGTTCGCGAATCCGGCCGACATCGCCGCTCGTCTCGCCTCGGGGGGATTCACTTTCACAGGTCGGCACTGCCACGGCATCGTCGCCCGCGGTGCGGAATCGGCGGCCGAGCTCGCCTCTCGGGCACGGCAGGCCGGGGGTGCCGTGGTCGCGGCACGCATGGGGGAGGACGACGTCGCCCTGCTGTCGCTCCCTGAGTCCGCCCCGCTCACCGACGCCCTCGCCGTGCGCATCGCCGGGCCCGCACGCACGGTGTTCGTCGGTCCTCCGACGGGGGATGTGCTGGGGCTGCTCGCCTCATTGCGCGCGGCGAGAGACCTCGCGGCGAGCGACCGCTCCGAGACGGGTACACGCGTGCGACGCGTCGACGACCGTCCGCTGGAGCGCTTCGTCGCCTCGCTGCGCGACGATCAGCGGCTGCTCGCACACAGCGAGCGGATGCTCGCCCCGGTCGTGGCGTACGACTGCGAGCGGCGCGGAGACCTGCTCGACGTGCTCGCGGCGCTCGTCACCCACCCCGGAAATCGCTCCGCGGCGGCGGCCGCGAGCCACCTCTCGAGATCCGTCTTCTATCAGCGGCTCACCCTGATCGGTGATCTGCTCGACGTCGACCTCGACGACGGGGAGACGCTCGCCGCGCTCCACCTCGCGCTGCTGGCGAAGCGGAGCGCGGTGCCGGTGGCCTGACCCGTATCCGCCCGATCGGTGCGCGCGAGGGTCAGAGCACCGACTGCGCGCGTGTCAGCACGTCGCGCAGGATCTGCTCGATCTCGCGGAACTCCGAAGGGCCGACGGTGAGCGGCGGCGCGAGCTGGATCACGGGGTCGCCGCGGTCGTCGGCACGGCAATACAGACCGGCCTCGAACAGGGCGGGGGAGAGGAAGCCGCGCAGCAGCCGCTCGGACTCGTCGTCGTCGAAGGTCTCCTTGGTCGACTTGTCCTTCACGAGCTCGATGCCGAAGAAGTAGCCGTCGCCCCGCACGTCGCCCACCAGCGGCAGGTCGAGCAGCTTCTCGAGCTCGGTGCGGAACAGCGGGGAATTCTCGCGCACGTGCGCGTTCAGCCCCTCCTCGTCGAAGATCGCCAGGTTCTCCAGAGCGACAGCGGCCGACACCGGGTGTCCGCCGAACGTGTAGCCGTGCGGGAAGGACAGATCGCCCTTCGAGAAGGGCTCGTAGATACGGTCGCTGACGATGGTCGCGCCGATGGGGGAGTAGCCGCTCGTCATGCCCTTGGCGCACGTGATCATGTCGGGCACGTAGCCCAGGCCCGTGCACGCGAAGGTGTGACCGAGGCGGCCGAAGGCGCAGATGACCTCGTCCGAGACGAGCAGCACGTCGTGGCGGTCGCAGATCTCGCGGACGCGGGCGAAGTAGCCGGGAGGGGGCGGGAAGCATCCGCCGGAGTTCTGCACCGGCTCGAGGAACACGGCGGCCACGGTGTCAGCGCCTTCGAAGAGGATCATCTCCTCGATGCGGTCGGCCGCCCAGCGTCCGAATGCCTCGAGATCGTCGGCGGGTCCACCCATCTCGGCCGCGCGGTAGAAGTTGGTGTTGGGCACGCGGAAGCCGCCGGGGGTGACGGGCTCGAACATCGACTTCATCGCCGGGATGCCCGTGATCGCCAGCGCGCCCTGCGGGGTGCCGTGATACGCGACGGCGCGAGAGATCACCTTGTGCTTGGCGGGCTTGCCCTGCAGCTTCCAGTAGTGCTTCGCGAGCTTGAACGCGGTCTCGACCGCCTCGCCGCCCCCGGTGGAGAAGAAGACCTTGTTGAGGTCGCCCGGCGCCTCGTCGGCGAGACGGTCGGCCAGCTCGATCGCTGCCGGGTGCGCATACGACCAGAGGGGGAAGAAGGCCAGCTCGGAGGCCTGCGCCGCCGCGGCCTCGGCCAGCCGACGCCGACCGTGGCCGGCGTTCACGACGAAGAGTCCGGCCAGGCCGTCGAAGTACTCCTTGCCTTTGGCATCCCAGATCCGATGCCCGTCTCCCTTGACGATGATGGGCACACCCGACTCCGCCATCGTCGACTGCCGGGTGAAGTGCATCCAGAGATGGTCCTTCGCCATCGTCTGCAGTGCGGACTCGGAAGGGATGGTGCGTGCGGTGCTCATCTGGTCCCCCAGTTGTAGAGCTGCTTCTGCAGCTTGGCGTAGATGAAGGTTTCGGTGGAGAGGACGCCATCGATCGGGCGGATGACGTCGTTGATCAGCGCGAGCAGGTCGTCGTCGTCCTCGCAGACGACCTCGGCGAGGACGTCGAACGAGCCGACCGTGATGACCACGTAGTCGACGGACTCGATCGCGGCGATGGCCTCGGCGACACGGCGCGCGTCGCCGGACACGCGGACGCCGATCATGGCCTGGCGGTGGAAGCCCAGCTGCATCGGGTCGGTGACGGCGACGATCTGCATCACACCCGACTCGGTGAGCCGCTGCACCCTCTGGCGCACCGCGGCTTCGCTCATCCCGACGGTGCGGCCGATCTCCGAATACGAACGACGGCCGTCCTCTTGGAGCAGCTCGACGATCGTCTTCGAGACCGCATCGAGGGAAGGGTGCTTCTTCGCCGGACTCATGGTGCGATCTTCGCACTCCGCAATGCGCTCGGCAACCGATTTCGCAGAATCTGGCGATTCGTCCAGCGGAATCGGCAGGAAATTCAGCTCTCGAGCGGACCCAGCCATGCGTTCGCCGCCGTCGAATGCGCGGATTCGGGGTCGGAGGGGTGGAACGCCCCGGCCAGCACGTCACGGTAGAGACGCGAGAGCTCGTTGGCGGAGAAGTACGACCCGCCGCCGGCCACGAGCATCGCCTCGTCGACCACGTGCTTGGCCATCGTGATCGCCCGGTGCTTGACGCCGGAGAGCTGCGGGAACCAGCGCGCGCCGTGATCGACGCGGTCGTCCACATCACGGGCGAGGGAGCCGATCTGCGGCGGCAGGGCGTCGTAGGCGATGGCCATGTCGGCGATGCGCCAGCGGATGTCGGGATCCTGGCTGTACGCGAGGCCGGTCTTCTTCGAGTGCCGCTTCTGGGCGGTCGTCACGGCGAGTTCCAGTGCGCGGCGGGCGATGCCGGTGTAGACGGAGGCGAGCAGGATCTCGAACACCGAGAAGATGCCGAACACGATCGGATCGGGGCTGGGCCCGGGGTCGATGCGCCGCACCACGTGCGCGGCATCGGCCACGGCGCCGTTCAGCCGGGTGGTGCGGCTCTGCGTGCCCCGCATGCCGAGGGTGTCCCAGTCGTCGGAGGTCGTGACGGCGTGCGTCCGCTCCACGAAGGCGAACACGAGCTTCGGCCCATCGGGGCTGGTGGTGTCGAGCCCGTGCAGCCCCAGCCGCGTCCAGACCGGAGCGAGGGAGGTGAAGATCTTGGTCCCGGTGAACGCGTAGCCGCCGTCGCCGTCGGGCACGGCCGCGGTGTCGCTGCCGAACAGCACCAGGTCGTTGCCGCCCTCGCTGATGCCGAAGGCGAAGACCTCGCCTGCCGCAGCGCCGTCCTGCACGAACTCGAGGCCGGGGACGCCTCTGTCGGAGAAGACCTTCGCCACGCCGGTCCACACGAGATGCATGTTGATGGCCAGCGCCGTCGCCGGCGCAGCACCGGCGAGACGCTGCTGCAGGATCGCGGCCTCGGCGAGTCCGAGCCCCGCCCCTCCGCGCTCCTTCGGCACCAGGATCGACAGGTAGCCGGCCGCGCGCAACTCGTCGAGGTCCTGCTGGGGGAAGGTGTTCTCGCGGTCGTGGATCGGTGCGCGCTCGCGGAGGCGCTCGAGAAGGTCGTCGGGCAGGAGCGTCGCAGGGTCGAATGTCATGCCAGAGCCTCCAGAAGCTGACGGACGGATTCCTCCGGGCGGTCGCGGTGCAGGGAGTGTCCTGCACCCTCGACGACGGAGAGGGTGATCAGGGGGTTCGCCGCGAGGACCTCGTCGGCGAGTTCTCCCGTGAAGATGCTGTAGACCGCGGGGTCGGCGCCGATCACATGCGTGGGCACGGTCAGACGCGCAGCCTCTGCCCGTACGTCCCAGGGCTGATTCTGGGTACTGGTCTGCTCCACCGCCCACGCGCTCGCACGCAGCACCGCGTCGACCTTGAGCTCCTGATCCTGCGGATGCCAGTGCGGATGCTCCGCCTGCACCACTTCGAGGCGGGTGTCGGCGAATGCGCGCTCCTGGCTCCGTCGCACGATCGCCGCATCGCGCCCGCCCACATGGATCGCGGGGTCTATGAGGACCAGCCGTCGAGTCCATTCCGGGGTCGATGCCGCCGCGACCGTGCTGGATGCGCCGCCGAGGGAATGGCCGACGACCGCGTCCCACGCGCCGCCGCCGTCCGGGAGAGTGGCGGCGAGATCGGCACCGTACGCGGCCACCGAGTAGTCGAGAGCGCGCGGTGCATCGCCGTGACCCCGCAGGTCGACGGCGGTCGCGTGCCATCCCGCTGCGGCGAGAGCGTCTCCGAGACGCCACATCAGTGCTCCGGAGGAACCGAGACCGTGGACGAGAAGAGCGCGACGGGACGCCGACGGGGAGCCCCACGAGATCCGGGGCAGGGTGAGCGGGGCGGACATGGCACCAGCCTACGACCGGTGGTGTTCAGGCGGCCGGGATCAGCCGAGCCGCGTCAGGCGAGCGGCACCAGCGGTGGGAGGTCGGCGGCGATCGTCAGCACGCGCTCCGCGGCTGCGTGGCCGGCGGAGAGGCGCGCGGCGAGGTCGGCTCCGTCGAGGGTCGCCGCCAGGAAGCCGGAGGCGAACGCATCTCCCGCGCCGACCGGCTCGACGACGTCGACCACGGGAGCGGGCACGAAGATCGGCTCGTCGTCGCCGTGGAAGGCGGTGGCGCCGACATCGCCGTCCTTGACGACCAGCAGCGCGCAGTTCGGGAGGAAGGTGCGGATCTCGGCGGGTGTCGCGGTGCCCCAGATGCGCTCGGCCTCGTCTCGGCCGACGAAGGAGATGTCCGCGGTGTCGGCCAGGCGGGCAAGCGTCTCTGCGGCATCCTCCCTGCTCCACAGCGGACGCCGGTCGTTCACGTCGAACGACACGAGAGCTCCCGCGGTGCGGGCGTCGGAGAAGAGCTGGTCGACCGTCTCGCGGCACGATGTGGACAGCGCGGGGGTGATCCCGGTGGTGTGCACGATCCGCACCCCGTCGAGACGCCGCGCGGTCAGGAACCCCGGTTCCATGCGGGAGGCAGCGGATCCCCGACGGTAGTAGTAGACGGAGGAGGATTCGGCGCCCGGGTCCTTGAACATCACTCCGGTGGGCGCGGCATCGTCGCGCTCGACCCACAACTCCACCCCCCGCCGCTCGAGCTCGGACGCGACCCTGTCGCCGAGCGGGTCGGCGCCCAGGCGCGACGCCCAGGCGACCCGGTGTCCGGAGGAGGCGACGCCGGCGGCCACGTTGGACTCGGCGCCGGCCAGGCCGATCGACGCCTGCGCGGCGTCGGCGAGCGGGGCATCCGTCGGAGTGATCAGCGCCATGGTCTCGCCGATGCAGACGATCTCGGGGGCAGAGGTCGAAGAAATGGGGGAGCTCATGAGGGGGTGACCGCCAGGGGTTCGGTGTCGGGATGCGGGCTCGCGTCGCGGTGACGCAGATCGGGGAAGGAACGGACGAAGACGACGGCCACGAGCAGTCCCACCGCGGCGAAGATCGTGGCGGCGAGGTAGGCGCCGCGCCAGTCGCCGACATCGACGAGGAAGCCGGCGACCGCGGATCCGGCGGCGGCGCCGATGAGCTGGCCGGTGCCGGCCCAGCCGAAGGCCTCAGCGGTCTCGCTGAACTTCACGCTGGCCGAGGTGATCGCGAAGAGCACGGCGAGAGCCGGAGCGATGCCGATGCCGGCGAGGATCAGGGTGCCGCCGAGCCAGAACACGTTGAGCATGACCATCGTCAGGCCGAGGCCGATCGTGACGATCAGCAGACGGCGCGCCATGGCCCACGGCCCGATGGGGATGTGACCGAAGGCCAGACCGCCGGCGAGGCTTCCCGCCGAGAACACGGCGAGCACGAGACCGGCCGCGAGGCTTCCGTGCTCGAACGTCGCGACGACTCCCACCTCCACAGCCGCACAGGCTCCGATCAGGAGGAAGCCGATCACGGTCGCCAGTAGCACGGGCGGCTTGAGCACGACCTTGCCCAGAGCGTTGCGGCTCCGGGGGATGCGGACCCGTCCGACCTCTGGGGAGAGGATGAACCAGGCGCCGCCGCCGACGAGGATGATCGCCACCAGCAGCAGGCCCTCCGGCGTGCCGATCTGGGTCGAGACGAGCGTGATCACGACGGGGGCCAGCACCCAGATGATCTCTTGCAGCGACGCGTCGAGGGAGAACAGCGGCGTGAGGTTCGAGGAGTTGACGAGCTTCGGATAGATGGTGCGCACCGCGGCCTGGACGGGCGGGGTGGAGAGTCCGGCGACCATGCCGAGAGCCATGTAGCCCGGTACCTCGAGCGGCAGCAGTGCGAGGCACAGCACCGCCACGACGCACACCGACAGTGTGAGCGTGAGCACGCGTCGCATGCCCCAGACGCCCATCCAGCGGCTCGTGATGGGACCGGCGATCGCCTGGCCCACACTGGTCGCGGCGAGGACCAGGCCTGCCGATCCGTACGACCCGGTCTGCTGCTCGACGTGCAGCAGGATCGCCAGCGACATCATTCCGTTGGGGAAGCGCGCGGTCAGCTGAGCAGCGATCATGCGCGCCACTCCCGGCGTGCGAAGAAGATCCCGATATCCCGCCACCAGACCACGGTACCGGGCCGCGGGGTCGGCCGCCGAAGAGGTCGATCCGCGACACGCCCGCGACACGCCGAAGGTCGATTTCCACAGGAATCCGAATGTCGGTGGGGCGTCGTAACGTCCCCCCTGTGGATGGATCGCTCACAGGGGCTTCCCAGCCGCGATTTCACGCGGTTCGAGTGCCTCCGGACGAGGGCTCGGCCTGTGGAAGAAACGGTGGAGAACCTGTGTTGTATCTGTAGAGAACGGTGGATAACTACACGGATGTAACTACTACCCCTTGTGGTCGCCCCCAATGTCGGTCCCCATATGTAGTATTGAAGTCCCGGCAGGGGGTCTACCGGGAAACAGCCTGATGAGAAGCGGGCCAGAGATTTGAGGGGTTACGAAAAAGATGTCGATCACGGTCTACACAAAGCCTTCCTGCGTTCAGTGCAACGCCACCTACCGTGCCCTCGATGCCAAGGGCATCGAGTACGAGATCCTCGACCTGTCGGAAGACCCGACGGCGCTCGAGCAGGTCAAGGCGCTCGGCTACATGCAGGCACCCGTCGTCGTCACCGACGAGGGTCACTGGTCGGGTTTCCGTCCCGACAAGATCGACGAACTCGCCTCCCGTCTGGCGTGACGCCGCATGAGCGCCGTCGCGACCGCAGCGCCGCTCCTGATCTACTTCTCGAGCGTCTCGGGTAACACCGCGCGGTTCATCGAGAAGCTCGGACTCCCGTCCCGACGCATCCCCCTCCACCGACACGAAGAAGACCTCGTCATCGACGAGCCCTTCGTGCTGGTCACCCCCACCTACGGCGGGGGAGCGGGGCGCGGCGTCGAGAAAGGCGCAGTTCCGAAACAGGTGATCCGGTTCCTCAACGATGAGCGCAACCGGCGCCACATCCGCGGCGTGATCTCCGCGGGCAACACCAACTTCGGCGACGCCTTCTGCCTCGCCGGTGACATCATCAGCCGCAAGTGCAACGTGCCTCACTTGTATCGGCTCGAGATCTTCGGCACACAAGACGATGTGGATCGCGTGAGCGACGGATTGGAACGACGGTGGCAGCTTCAGTGACCGAGACAGTGGCATTCAAGGCGAACCCCTCTTACGAGGGTCTCGACTATCACGCCCTCAACGCGATGCTCAACCTGTACGACGCGAACGGGAAGATCCAGTTCGACGCCGACAAGCGCGCCGCGCGGGAGTACTTCCTGCAGCACGTGAACCAGAACACGGTGTTCTTCCACTCGCTCAAGGAGCGTCTGGACTACCTCGTGGAGAAGGAATACTACGAAGGCGCCGTCATCGAGAAGTACTCGATGGAGTTCATCCAGAAGCTCAACGACCTCGCGTACGGCAAGAAGTTCCGTTTCGAGACGTTCCTCGGCGCGTTCAAGTACTACACGAGCTACACGCTCAAGACGTTCGACGGCAAGCGCTACCTCGAGCGCTTCGAGGACCGCGTCGTGATGACCGCCCTCGGCCTCGCCGACGGCGATGAGAAGCTCGCGGTCGCGCTCGTCGAGGAGATCATCTCAGGTCG
The DNA here is from genome assembly GCF_002377845.1 of Microbacterium sp. UBA3486. Lineage (NCBI taxonomy): Bacteria > Bacillati > Actinomycetota > Actinomycetes > Micrococcales > Microbacteriaceae > Microbacterium > Microbacterium sp. UBA3486. Next base: position 77,823 of record NZ_DFQP01000077.1, on the reverse strand, counting down.
CTTCCAGCCGGCCACCCCGACATTCCTCAACGCCGGCAAGGCGCAGCGCGGCGAACTCGTCAGCTGCTTCCTGCTGCGCATCGAAGACAACATGGAGTCGATCGCCCGCGGCATCAACTCGGCCCTGCAGCTCTCCAAGCGCGGCGGCGGCGTCGCCCTGCTGCTGTCGAACATCCGCGAGTCGGGTGCGCCGATCAAGCAGATCGAGAACCAGTCCTCCGGCATCATCCCCGTGATGAAGCTCCTCGAAGACAGCTTCAGCTACGCCAACCAGCTCGGTGCGCGTCAGGGCGCCGGTGCGGTGTACCTCAACGCCCACCACCCCGACATCATGCGCTTCCTCGACACCAAGCGCGAGAACGCCGATGAGAAGATCCGCATCAAGACGCTGTCGCTGGGCGTCGTGGTTCCGGACATCACTTTCGAACTCGCCAAGAACGACGAGGACATGTACCTGTTCTCGCCGTACGACGTCGAGAAGGTCTACGGCGTTCCGTTCGGCGACATCTCGGTCACCGAGAAGTACCGCGAGATGGTCGACGACCCGCGCATCAAGAAGACCAAGATCAACGCGCGCGAGTTCTTCCAGACCGTCGCCGAGATCCAGTTCGAGTCCGGCTACCCGTACGTCATGTTCGAAGACACGGTGAACAAGGCCAACCCGATCAAGGGTCGGATCAACATGTCCAACCTCTGCAGCGAGATCCTGCAGGTGAACACGCCGACCACGTACAACGACGACCTGTCGTACGACAACATCGGCAAGGACATCTCCTGCAACCTCGGCTCGATGAACATCGCGCTGTCGATGGATGCCGATGACCTGGGGCAGACCGTCGAGACGGCGATCCGCGCCCTCACCGCGGTGAGCGACCAGAGCCACATCGGCTCGGTGCGGTCGATCGAGGACGGCAACGACCGCTCGCACGCGATCGGCCTCGGCCAGATGAACCTGCACGGATACCTTGCCCGCGAGCATGTGTACTACGGCTCCGAAGAGGGCATCGACTTCACGAACATCTACTTCTACACGGTGCTGTTCCACGCCCTGCGGGCGTCCAACAACCTCGCGATCGAGCGCGGCACGACGTTCGACGGGTTCGAGGACTCGAAGTATGCGTCGGGGGAGTTCTTCGACAAGTACATCGACCAGGCGTGGGTTCCCGCGACCGAGAAGGTCAAGGAGCTCTTCGCCGGCAAGCACATCCCGACCCAGGACGACTGGGCCGAGCTGAAGGCGTCGATCCAGAAGCACGGCATCTACAACCAGAACCTTCAGGCCGTCCCGCCGACCGGCTCGATCTCGTACATCAACAACTCCACGTCGTCGATCCACCCGATCGCGTCGAAGATCGAGATCCGCAAGGAAGGCAAGCTCGGTCGCGTCTACTACCCGGCGGCGTTCATGACGAACGACAACCTGGAGTACTACCAGGACGCGTACGAGATCGGCTACGAGAAGGTCATCGACACCTACGCGGCCGCCACGCAGCACGTCGACCAGGGTCTGTCTCTGACCCTGTTCTTCAAGGACACCGCCACCACGCGTGACATCAACAAGGCGCAGATCTACGCATGGCGCAAGGGCATCAAGACGATCTACTACATCCGTCTGCGTCAGCTGGCGCTCGAGGGCACCGACATGGCCGAGTGCGTCTCGTGCATGCTCTGACCTGACAAACTGTCGACCCGAGAACGCGGCTGAAAACCCGAGAAACGACGAAGAAATGACTCCTGAAAGACTCAAGCTGGTCTCCAGCGTGCAGGCGATCAACTGGAACCGCATCCAGGACGACAAGGACCTCGAGGTCTGGAACCGTCTGGTGAACAACTTCTGGCTGCCCGAGAAGGTGCCGCTGTCGAACGACGTGCAGTCGTGGAACACGCTCACCCCCGACGAGCAGCTGCTCACCATGCGGGTGTTCACCGGTCTCACGTTGCTCGACACGATCCAGGGCACCGTGGGCGCGGTGTCGCTGATCCCCGACGCGATCACCCCTCACGAAGAGGCCGTGTACACGAACATCGCGTTCATGGAGTCGGTGCACGCGAAGAGCTACTCCTCGATCTTCTCGACCCTCGCGTCGACGAAGGAGATCGACGAGGCGTTCCGCTGGTCCACCGAGAACCCGAACCTTCAGAAGAAGGCTCAGATCATCATGGACTACTACCAGGGTGACGACCCGCTCAAGCGCAAGGTGGCCTCCACCCTTCTGGAGTCGTTCCTCTTCTACTCGGGCTTCTACCTGCCGATCTACTGGTCCTCGAAGGCGAAGCTGACGAACACGGCCGATCTGATCCGCCTCATCATCCGTGACGAGGCCGTGCACGGGTACTACATCGGCTACAAGTTCCAGAAGGGCCTCGAGAACGAGACCCAGGAGCGCCGCGATGAGCTCAAGGACTACACGTTCTCGCTCATGTACGAGCTCTACGACAACGAGGTGCAGTACACGCAGGACCTCTACGACGGTGTCGGTCTGACCGAAGACGTGAAGAAGTTCCTTCACTACAACGCCAACAAGGCCCTCATGAACCTGGGTTACGAGGCGATGTTCCCCTCCAGTGTCACGAACGTGAACCCGGCGATCCTGTCGGCACTCTCGCCGAACGCCGACGAGAACCACGACTTCTTCTCGGGGTCGGGCTCGTCGTACGTCATCGGCAAGGCCGAGGCCACGGAAGACGACGACTGGGACTTCTGAGAAGTCAGGGAGGATGCCCGAGCTTCGGGCGCATCCAGATCACCAGCGGGTGAGAGGGCCTCGGGATCATTCGATCCCGAGGCCCTCTCTGCGTCGTCGAATCCCTTCGCTCATCCATGCACGGGTGCGGGATCGTGGCCCACTGCGCCCACGAGGTCGGGCGCGGTCATCGCCCTTCGTTCGTGCGCCCGGCAACGCGCGTGGCGCGGCGGCGCCGGGCTGCGTCAATGCGTGACAGAAGTGGCTCCAGAAAGTGATTAAACGATTATGCTGAGGGGATGCCCGAACCTTCCGCACAACGCGTTCGCATCAGGGACGTCGCTCTCGCCGCGGGTGTCTCGGCGGCCACCGTCTCGCACGTCTACAACGGGCGAGGGAGAGTGTCCGAGCGCACGCGCGCCCGTGTGAAGGCGATCGGCGACCGGCTCGGCTACCAGCCGAATCAGACGGGTCAGGCACTGCGACTCGGGCGGACGAACGTGATCGCGGTCGTGGCGAGCTTCCGCGATCCGCGCGTCACGGAAGCCTCGTTCATGCCGTGCTTCCGGAACATCCTCGCGGGGGCGGCGTTGGAGGCCGGCGCGATGGGGTTGGCGGTCACGGCAGGCCGCGCGGGGGTCGACGGTCAGATCACGACCACGCTCTCGTATGACGGGATCATCGTGGTCGACCCCATGCCCAGCGACCCCGTGGTGGAGCGCGCGCTGAGTCTCGGTCGACCGGTCGTCGCCGTCGGCGGATACGACGAGCGTCCGACGGCTCGCATCCAGCAGATTCGGCTGGGCATACGGGATGCGCTTCCGGCTTACCTCGACACAATCGCAGATGCTGAGGAAGAAGTCCGGCCTGCGATCTTCGTCGGGGCGCGACTGGATCACTTCACCAACGATGCCATCGCCGGGTTTCAGCGCTGGTGTGCGCGGCGGGGGATCACGCCGCGGGGAGGGGCGTTGGAGCCGGGGGAGTCGCTGGACCACGCTGCCACGAGGATGCTCTCGGGCGCACTGCCGCCCACGGTGGTGCACTGCATGAACGAGTCATTCAGCGCAGCCATCCTCCGAGCCGCCGAACGGGCTGGGCTCGATGTGCCCGGTCAGTTGCGTGTGACGACGGTCGGTGATCCCGGCGGGCTCGCTGCGCAGCATGGCGTGGACTATTTCGCCACCGATCCGTTCTGGAACGGATCTCTCGCGGTGAAGGCCATGGCCGAGCTCGTAAGCGGCGAGACCCCTGCTGACCTCCTTCTCGAGCTGCCTTCGGTGGCGGTTTCCGCCTCTCCTTCGTCGTACAGGCTTGCGTGATCCCCTGAGGACGTCTTACCTTGTTTCCATCGACCCAGGTGGCGGTTAACCGATTTTGCAGGTCGGTTCCATGTGCCGCCGCGATGCACGCGAGCAAGGAGACGACATGACTGATCACGAGACCTCCAGCCCGGCAACACCGATGTTCGCGAGGCCGGCTGAAGCTGCCGGCGCCGCACGTCATGTCATCCCTGCCGGTGAGTCGCTTCCGGACACGGCGAAGCAGATCGTGGAGGACGAGACGATCCTCGACGGGAACGCGCGGCTGAACCTCGCGACATTCGTGAGCACCTGGATGGACGATGACGCGAAGCAGGTGTACGCCGCGTCGTTCGACAAGAACATGATCGACAAGGACGAGTACCCGCAGACGGCGGCGATCGAGGACAACTGCTGGCACATGCTGGCGAACCTGTGGAACGCCCCGGATGCGGAGAAGAGCATAGGCACCTCGACCATCGGCTCGTCCGAAGCGTGCATGCTCGGCGGTCTCGCCTTCAAGCGGCGGTGGCAGCAGGCCAGGCGTGCAGCGGGCAAGGACACCTCGACGCCGAACCTCGTGATGTCCTCCGCCGTGCAGGTGTGCTGGGAGAAGTTCTGCAACTACTTCGACGTCGAGCCCCGCTACGTGCCGATCAGTGCGGAGCACAAGACGCTCGACGGGCATGACCTGGCGAAGTACGTCGATGAGAACACGATCGGTGTCGTCGCCATCATGGGTGTCACCTACACCGGCATGTACGAACCCGTCGCCGAGATCGCCGCGGCGTTGGACGAGATCCAGAAGAACACCGGCCTCGACATCCCGATCCATGTCGACGGTGCCTCCGGCGCGATGATCGCGCCGTTCCTGCAGCCGGATCTGGTCTGGGACTTCCGTCTCGAGCGCGTGCACTCGATCAGCACCTCGGGTCACAAGTACGGTCTCGTGTACCCGGGGCTCGGGTGGGTGGTCTGGCGTGACGCCCAGTGGCTGCCGGAGGACCTGGTGTTCCAGGTCAGTTACCTCGGTGGGGAGATGCCGACCTTCGCGCTGAACTTCTCGAGGCCCGGCGCCCAGGTGGTGTTGCAGTACTACCTGTTCCTGCGCTTGGGATTCGAGGGATACCGGGCCGTGCAGCAGGCCTCGCAGGACGTCGCGAAGTACCTCTCCGCGGGGATCGCGAAGCTCGACGCGTTCGAACTCTGGAACGACGGCAGCGACATCCCGGTGTTCGCCTGGCGCCTCAAGGACGGGCACACGAAGAACTGGACTCTCTACCATCTGCAGGACCGGTTGCGGATGAAGGGGTGGTTGATCCCCGCCTATCCGATGCCCGCCGACCTCGAGCAGATCACGGTGCAGCGCATCGTCGTCCGCAACGGGCTGAGCATGGACCTCGCGATCGAACTGCTGCAGGCGATCGAGACCGAAGTCGCGTACCTCGACGCGCTCGAGTCGCCGATGCCGATCGAGAAGCCGCAGTCGGCCTTCCACCACTGAGAGAAGCCGCCATGTCCTCGCCTCAGAGTTCCGCTCCGTCGCCGGCACCGGCCGAGTCGTCCCCGACCGCATCGAACCATCCGCTCGCACCCCGTTCCGCGGTGACCTCCTTCCTGGGAGTGGGGCAGCTCGCCCTCCTCACCCTGGTCGTGGTCGCGAGCCTGCGATCGCTCCCGGCGATGGCCGTGTTCGGCCTCGGCAGCATCACGCTCTACATCATCCCCGCGATCCTGTTCCTCGTGCCGACAGCGCTGGTCGCCGCCGAGCTCGCGACCGGGTGGAAGGGAGGCGTGTACATCTGGATCAGGGAGGCGATGGGCAACCGCTGGGGGTTCACCGCCGTGTGGCTGCAGTGGATCCAGAACGTGGTCTGGTACCCCACCCAGCTCGCCTTCATCGCCGGAGCGCTCGCGTTCGTCTTCTTCGACCCCTCCCTGTCGAGTTCCGGCTTCTTCACGGCCGTGGTCATCCTGGTCCTCTACTGGGGATCCACTTTCATCGCGTTGCGAGGCGGCAACCTCTTCGCCAAGCTCGGCTCCTGGGGTGGCATCCTCGGCACCCTGCTCCCCGCAGCCCTCCTCATCGTGTTCGGAGCGATCTGGGTGTTCAGCGGAGAGAAGAGCGAGGTACCCCTCACGCCCGATGCAGTGATTCCCCCCTTCACCGGCATCGCGTCGATCGTGCTGATCGTGTCGAACTTCCTCGCCTACGCCGGCATGGAGGTCAACGCCGTCCACGTGAACCAGATGAAGGACCCGGGCCGGGGCTTTCCTCGCTCCATCTTCATCTCCGCGGTCCTCATCCTCATCGTGTTCATCCTGCCGACGATCGCCATCGCCGTTGCGGTCCCGCAGAAGGAGCTGGGCCTGACCAACGGCATCATGCTCGCGTTCCAGGAGTACTTCTCGCACTGGGGTGTGGGTCAGTGGGCGACGGCGGCGGTGTCCGCGCTGATCGCCGCCGGCGCACTGGCGTCCGTGATCACCTGGATCGTCGGACCGTCCAAAGGTGTTCTCGCCGCGGCGGAGACGGGGCTGCTGCCCCCACTGCTGCAGAAGAAGAACAAGGCCGGTGTGCAGTCCGGAATCCTGATGCTGCAGGGCACGATCGTCACCGCCCTGGCGGCGATCTTCATCATCGTCCCCAACGTCAGTGCGGCGTTCGTCGCCCTGATCGACATGGCCGCAGCCCTGTACCTCATCATGTACATGATGATGTTCGCCTCGGCGATGGTCCTGCGGCGGACGCAGGCGAGCGTGAAGAGGGCCTACCGTGTTCCTGCGATCAACCTCGTGGCGGGCATCGGATTCCTTGCGAGCCTCGCGGCCTTCGTGTTCGCCTTCATCCCGCCGGAAGGGTTCACGGCGTTCCCGCCGGCCCTGTATCCCTGGATCGTGGCGGCGGTGATCGTCGTGCTCGGCGCTCCGCCGCTCATCTTCTATGCGGTTCGCAAGCCCGCCTGGGACATGCGCACCGAGGAGCAGAAGAATGCCCACGGGACCCACGAAGAAGACGAGCACGCGCAGACGTAGGCGAGCGCGCATGCTCCGGAGCGCGTCGACACGCGCCCGGACCTAGAATCGACCCGATGATCGAGGAGACCGCCACCGAGACGCGCGTGCGCGCGAAGGTGAACCGGACGTTCGTGCGCGCGCCGATCGTCGTGGGCACGGTGCTGCTGATCGCAGCCATCGGGTTCACGCTCGCGGGTGATGACCTCAGCTTCTTCCCGTTCCTGCTCATGCTGGTCGGGGGCTGGTGCTTCGGCTTCGCGTTCGTGAACGTCACCCTGGGCATGGTGCCGGCGCGCAACGGGGCAATCCTGCACCTCGGTGTCGCCATCGTGCTCGGGGCCGTCCTGGTCCTCATGGTGGAGTTCGGGGGAGACCTGCTCGACGGCTTCCCCGAGGCGGTGCGCGGGGTCGCCGTCGTCCTGCAGCTCGCGGGGATACCGGCGACCGGGTGGATCTGGCTCGGACTCCTCAGTCGCGTCACCGATCTCTTCGCCCGTCGGGACGCGAAGAAGAAGCCGCTGCCGGTGACGCCGGACTGGGAACGGGAGGAAGGCGGCGACGGGTCGATCGTGCGCTTCCCCGCCATCGAGCTGCGGATGCGCACGCTCACGCAGGCGATCGTCGGGATCGTCGTGGTCGTCGGACTCCTCGGCGTCGCGCTGCTGGTCGGACTCGACGACATCGTGATGCGGATGGGACCGCGGATCGCGATCGTCCTCATGGGAATCGTGCTCGGGCTTCCCGTATACCTCCTGTTCATGGCGATCCTGCGCCGAGGCACAGCGCAGTGCGCGGTCGCCTTCGGGAACGACGAGTTGCGTGTACGGGTAGGCGATCAGCTCCACACGATCCCGTTCCGGAGGCTCGAATTCCTGCGCTGGCGGTGCCGCAGCGACTACGCGCGGATCGAGGTGCGTGGCGCCGGTGTCGACCTGTCGCTCTTCGCCGGGCTCGCCACGCCGCCGCGCGGCTTCTCCGCGGAGCTCCCCGCACTGCCTCGGCGGGTGTATCGACGACTCGAGCTGGCGGGACTCATCGTCGAGAAGGCTCGGCGGGGCGAGGTCGTCACGTTCCGGAGTGCGTCCGAGCCGGCGTCACGCGCACCCGCACACTGAGCACACCGGACGCTGAGCCCACCCGCACACTGAACGCGGTGTCGGAGGCCTGTGGCAGCATCCGAGCATGGAAGACCTGAGACTCAGGATCTGGTCCGAGAACGACCTCGGACTGCTGCACGCGGCCAACACCCCGGAGATGACGGCGCACATCAACGGCCCGGAGAGCGTCGACCAGATCATCGAGCGGCACGCCCGGTACCTGCGGCTGGTCGCCTCCGGGGAAGCACGGATGTTCGTCATCGAAGACGAGGGAGCGCGAGCACTCGGATCGATCGGGTACTGGCACATCGAATGGCGTGAGGAGCCGGCCCTCGAGACCGGATGGTTCGTCCTGCCCGAGGCGCAGGGGCGCGGCGCGGCATCGGCTGCCCTCGCTCTTCTCATCGACGACGCCCGTGCGCATCGCGAGGGACGACGTTTCCTGACTGCATTTCCCGGGGTCGAGAACCCGGCATCGAACGGGGTGTGTCGCCGCAACGGATTTACCCTGGCGGGGAGCTTCACAGAGGAGTTCCGCGGTGCCGAGCTGACCGTGAACGAATGGGCATTCGACCTCGCGGAGTGACCGAGATCACTCCGCGGGATACTCCTGCGCCTTGAGCAGTCGGGCCAGGTGTGCGGCGTTCCTCGTCGCCGTCCCGATGGCCGACGCGACCTTCTCGGGTGTCTCCTCGAGATCCTTGTAGTCGATGGTCTGCATCGCCTCGCCGTTCCAGTAGACCGAGCCCTGTGCGGCGACCGTGTACCCCACGTCGTTCAGCGACTGGAAGAGGATCGCCGCGATGTGGTGTGCACCGTCTTCGTTGCCGACGACGCCCGCGATGGCCACCTTGTCGAACAGGGTGGGACGGCCGCGGGCGTCCGTCTCGCCGAGCTCCGCGTCGAGGCGTTCGAGCACGCGCTGTGCGACGCTCGAATGCTGCCCCATCCACGTGGGGGTGACGAGGACGAGGATGTCGGCGTCCAGCACCCGTCGACGGATCTGGGGCCATTCGTCGTCGCCACCCATGTCCTTCTCGACACCGGGGCTGAGGGAGAGGTCGACGGCGCGGACCACGTCACCGGTGACGCCGTGGTCGGCGAGACCGTCGAGCAGCTGCGTCGCGAGGAGATCGGAGCTGGAGGGCGCGGGCGACGGCTTGAGTGTGCAGGAGATGGCGACCGCGGTCAGTGGTGTCTTCATGCTCCGAGCAGACCAGACGAGGAAGAACATGCACAGGGGGTTTCCGAGTCCGGGCTATCCTGGTAGACGGCACCGACGACAGGAGATCCCGTGATCCTCAGCTTCCTCTTCTTCATGATCCTCTTCATCGGAGGGATCCTGCTGATGGGCATCTCGTTCGGGCTGCCGGCGTTCCAGGCTCTCGCCTTCTGCGGTGGCCTGCTACTGGTGACCCTGGCCATGGCGTTCATCTTCCGCCAGGGCGGCTCGGCCACCCGCCGATCGAACAACTGGTCGGGCAACGCCACCGAGTGACCCTCGGCGGTCTGGGCGTCGTCGGACGACGCGCCTGACCGCGCTCAACGTCGTCGGGCGAGCCTCGCTTCGAGGTTCGCGCGGACTGCGGGCCACTCCGGCTCGATGATGGAATACTCCACGCTGTCGCGCAGTGCACCGTTGCGGTAGCGGCTCATCGCGCGCATCACGCCGTCCTGCTTGGCGCCGAGTCGCTCGATGGCCGTGCGCGACTGGAAGTTCACCCACTGCGTCGTGAGGCCGACGCGGAAGACCCCGAGGGTCTCGAACGCGTGCCGGAGCAGCAGCAGCTTGGACTCGGCATTCGTGCCCGTGCCGTGTGCCGACGGTCGGTTCCACGTGAAGCCGATGTGCAGCCGGGGAACGTCGGCGACGATGTCGTAGTACGACGTGAGTCCCAGGATGCGACCAGTGGCGTCGAACGTCGTGAAAGGGACCATCTCGCCCTTCTCGACGAGCCCGAGCCGGCGCTCGACCTCCGCGGCGACACCATCGGGTGCGGGTACCGAGGTGTACCAGGCCGTCTTCCACAGGTCGCCCTCCTCCACGGCCTCGATCAGTCCATCGACGTGGGCGCGTTCGAGGGGACGGAGTTCGACGAGTTCGCCGGTCAGGGTGACAGGGGAGGGCGTGACGAGGAAGGGCATGACGATATTCAACCAGCGACGAGGATCGTCTGACGCAGCAGCCGCTGGTAGGCCGTGACGAGCTCGATCGTGACCTCCAGCTCGAAGGCCAAGCTCGCGAGATGCGGACCTCGAACCGCTTCTGCTTCCGCGTAGGCGCGCGGCGTGATGAGCTGCGACGCCGCCCATTCATCCGCCTGGCGCTCCTGCTGGGCGCGGATGGCGGGGGTCGGGGCGGGAACGTGGCCGAGAGCGGCGTGTCCGAGCTCGTGCGCGAGCACGCTGCGAGTGGTGCGGACGCTCATGCCGGGGCTGAGGCGGATCGTGCGAGTCGCGGGGTCGTAGCCCCCGCGCGTTCGACCGGTCCGCTCGACGACGCGAACCCGCTGTTCATCGGCGAGCCGGAGAAGGTGGTGCATGGTCACTCCTCCCGTGCCGATCTCGCGCCGGGAGCGGTGCCCGGCCTATTCGTAGAGGTCGTCGGTGTCGGCGTCGTGGCGGACACCGGATTCGAAGGCGACCTCTCGGGTATCTTCGCGCGGGCCGGCGACATCGGGCGCGCGTCGGATCGGCGTGATGCGCGCGACGGCCTCTCCGTCGGCGCGGAGACGTTCTTCCGCGCGTGCCAGCAGCACGTGGGGTTCGACACCGAGATCGGCGCACACCGCGTAGACGACGGGGACCGGGATCGCACGCTTGCCCGTCACGTAGTTGTCCAGTGCGCTGCGCGCGATCCCGATGGTGCGCGCCATGGCGGCGATGCTGCTGCGCGACGCGGCGATCTCGGCACGCATCTGGCGCCCGACAGCGTCGTTGAAATCCTCGGCAGGTGTCTTCACCCGGCTCACCATAGCAGCGAGACGACGCCAAAATGCTGCCATTCTGGTCCATTCGACCGCCATGCGGGTTCGTTCGTGGCGGTAGTGTAGGCGTATGGGGACAGAATTGCGTCATTTGCTGGCATCCGAAGTCGACGGGGCCCGGTTCCACGCCGGAGTGTCCTTCTCCGAGCTCTCCGCGCGCTCGGGCATCGACCCCGATGCCCTGGGGAATCTGCTCGACGGCATGGAGGACTTCACGGTGGTCGACCTCGCGCGCATCGCCGGAGTCCTCGGCGTTCCGGTCACGGCGCTGATTCCCGGCGCCGCGACCGAAGATTCCTGACGACGTCGGTGCGGGGCGGTAGCGTGATGCGCATGAAGACAGTGCCGTTCGGATCAGCCACCGCCCCCGCCGTGATCGCCGGCATGATGCGCATCGACGACAAGGACGATGCTCACATCCGCACGCTGTACGGCACCGCGCGGACGGCGGGCATCGACTTCTTCGACCACGCCGACATCTACGGCGGCAGCATGCACCATTGCGAGGCGCGGTTCGCCGACGCGTTGCAGCTCACCCCGTCCGAGCGTGACGAGATCGTGCTGCAGACGAAGTGCGGCATCGTGCCCTCGCAGGGGATGTTCGACTTCTCGTACGCGCACATCCTGGCGCAGGTGGAGGGCTCGCTCGCGGCGCTGCGCACGGACCGCCTCGACGTGCTCCTGCTCCACCGCCCCGACGCGCTCGTCGAGCCCGACGAGGTGGCGCGCGCGTTCGACGACCTGGAGCGCGCGGGCAAGGTCAGGGCGTTCGGCGTCTCGAACCACACGCCTCGCCAGATCGACCTCCTCCGCACGGCGGTCCGGCAGCCGCTGGTCGCGAATCAGCTGCAGCTGTCGATCACGCACGCGCCGATCGTCGCGCAGCCGGTCGCAGCCAACATGGCCGGGCAGGAGCAGAGCGTGGTGCGCGACGGCGGTGGCATCGTGGAGTACTGCCGCATCAACGACATCACGATCCAGGCCTGGTCGCCGTTCCAGGACGGGTTCTCCCACGGGGTGTTCCTCGGCAACCCCGAATACGCGGAACTGAACGCCGTGATCGATCGCCTCGCAGCGGCGTACGACGTCGCGCCGATCGCCATCGCGACCGCGTGGATCACTCGCCACCCCGCCGGTATGCAGGTCGTGCTCGGTACCACCACACCCCAGCGGGTGCAGGACGCGGCGGCCGGAGCCGACATCACGCTCACGCGGCACGAGTGGTACGAACTGTTCCGCGCCGGCGGGCATCTGCTGCCGTAGCCCGAGCGGCACGGCGCGGCGTCGTCTACCCTGAACTCATGTCGTTCCTGTTCTCGCTCCTCGTCATCGCGCTGATGATCGGTGCACTGATCGACATCATCACGCGGGACAGCTCGCTGGTGAAGTTCCTGCCGAAGCTGGCGTGGATCATCATCGTGATCCTGCTGCCGTTGATCGGTGGCCTGCTGTGGTTCGGGCTCGGGCGTGACTACGACGAGTCCGGCATCCAGATGCCGCGGATGCGGAGAGCCGAGCGACCCGCGACGCCGACCGATGTGCGTCCGGCGCCACCCAGGGACACCCGCACGACGGAGCAGCAGATCGCCGACCTCGACCGTGAGATCGAGGAGTGGCGATTGCGCCAGGAGATCGAGAAGAAGCGCGGCACCGACGGCGAGGGGCCCGCCGGGGCGGCGAACGCCGGCTAAGCAGCGGGTTCGCGGTCGAACGACTCGCGGATCGCCTCTTCGAGGGTCGGGTATCGGAACTCGAATCCGGCCGTGGTGAGCTTCTCCGGCAACACCCACCGACTCTTCAAGATCAGCTCGGTCTCGGTGCGCATGCCGATCGCTCCGAGTTCCAGCATCCACCGCGGCATCGGCACACCGATGCGCGCGCCCAGCACCCGACGCACCGTCGCCATGAATTCGACGTTGTCGACCGGGTGCGGAGATGCGACGTTGACGGGCCCTTCGAGGGAAGGCGTCTGCTCGAGGAACTCGATGATGCGGGCCACGTCTTCGATGTGCACCCAGCTGAAGCGCTGGCGGCCGCGACGGGCGCCGGGGAAGTGGCCGGTGCCTGCGGCCCGACGCGCAGCGCTGACCGGCCATCGTCCGTCGTACTGGGATCCGCCGAGCCCGAGCCGGGCGAGGTCTTTCACCGGACCGAGGACACCGCCGTGGCCGAGGACGATGGCGCTGCGCAGCGCGACGCGTCGCGTGGAGGGGAGGTCGTCGGCGAACAGGGCCTTCTCCCAGGCCTTGGCGACCTCGACCGAGAACCCGGTGCCGATCTCGCCGGTCGACTCGGTCATGGCACGGTCTTCCGCATGACGGTAGATGGTCGCGGTCGAGGAGTTCACCCAGAGCGCCGGCGGCGTCGAGGCGCGGGCGATCGCGGTGCTCAAGGATGCCGTCGTGTCGAGGCGTGAGCGGAAGATCTCCGCGCGATTCTCCGGTGTGTAACGACAGTTCACGCTCTTGCCGGCCAGGCCGACCACGAGGGCCGCGCCATCGACGGCGCGGTCGATCTCGACCTGGTCGCCCCAGCGGATATCGGCGCCCGAACGGGAGATCGTGACGACTTCACGGCCCTCGGCGCGGAACCGCGGCAGCAGGAATCTGCCCATGAAACCCGTGGACCCGCCGACCACGACCCGTCCTGCGCTCATGCCATCTGCTCCGTCTCGGAATGGTGGATGCGGTAAGTGAAGTCGCCTCGATACTCGTACACGCGGCCCAGCAGCGGCGCGTCGACGGTCAGCGACATGCGCTGACGGTCGAGGGCGTCGTCGAAGCGTTCGGTGAGGCGGATCACGGGGGTGACCGCACGCGGGAGGCGCACCCGAAGGCGTCCGAGACGCAGGCCGACCGCGCGACTGGTGAGGTGCAGGGCCCCGTGGTGGACGTCCACATCGAAGCAGGCGGCGAGGAGGGCGGGCTCTCCGAGCTCGTCGACCACGCGGCCGTGTCGCGTGAGTGCGGCCGCGTCGCGCATGGTCCACGCGCCGTGACGAAACTGGAAGGTGCGCTCTCCGATGGCCCTCGAAGCGATGGTCCGATTCTCCACGCGGAACGGCACATCGCGCTCCCACCCTGCGGCGACCACCCCGCGGCGCTCGAGCAGCCGGAGCAACGGCCACAGCCATCGCCGCGGGGTGCCGACGCGCCCGAACACCCCATCGCCGATGCCGACGGCGCCGTCGGGGATCGCCTCGAAGTACGTGCGAAGCCGGGGATGCAGCTCATCGATGCGCTCGCCGAGCGCCCGGGCGTAGGGAGACTGCGGCACGGGCGTCACGTTTCGAGCCTAGCCCGGTCGTCGGGGTCCCGATCCGCGCCACGTCCTGTTCAGGATGCGGGTCTCAGCAGTCGATCGAGGAGCGCGAGCGCTTCGTGCTGCGGTGCGGTCTCATCGAGCAGCCACTGCGTCTGCAAGCCGTCGGACGCCGCGACGACGAGGGCGGCGACCGCATCCGGGTCGATGTCGTCGCGGATCCGGCCGTCCTCCTGCTGGCGTCGGACGACGTCGGCGAGTCGGGCGCGGAGGCGGCTGAAGCGACCGGTGGCGAACGTGCGGGCCGCCGGGTGTCCCTCTTCGAGAGCGGTGGCGACGAGGGTCGAGTAGAGCTGGACGAGGCCGGGGATCGCGCGGTTGGTCCGCGCGGATTCGATCATCATCTCCACCGGTGTCGCATCCTCCGGGGGAGAGCTGGACTGCCGGGACGGGACCGTGCTCTCCTCGTAGACGGCGACGAGGAGCTCCTCCAGCGAGCCGAAGTAGTGCGTGAGTGCCGCATGGGTGACCCCGACCTCGCGAGCGATCGCCCGCAGGCTCGTGCGGTCGGCACCGCGCTCGGCGAAGACCTCGATCGCGCGATCGAGGATCTCCTGTCGTCGAGCGATCCCCTTGGCGTACGCGCCGCGTGGGCGGGGAGGATCGGCGTGATCGGACGTGTCGGGGGGCATGTGGCGAGTCTAGTCAATCAAAACTTCCGCATGGAGGTATTTGGTGATAGCGTGCCTGCACGGGACAGCGGTCCCGCCACGTCACCGATGACCGAAGGAGCACGACCGATGACGATCCGGACTTCCCTGCAGCTGTTCACGATCAAGGACGAGCTGGAGGCCGACCTCGAATCCTCCCTGGCGGCGGTCGCCGCCCGCGGATTCACCGCCGTGGAGCCCTATGACTTCGTCCGCCGCGCCGAGCCCCTCGCTGCCGCACTGTCCACCGCCGGGTTGGTCGCCCCGTCCGGCCACGCCTTCCTGGCGTCGGAGTCGTTCGTGAACCCCGACGGCAGCGGCACCACGGTGCCGGTGCCGTCACCCGCTGAGGTCTTCGCCGCAGCGAAGGTGCTCGGCATGGACACGGTCATCGATCCGTACACCGAGCCTGCGCGCTGGGAGTCGGTCGAGCAGATCGAGCAGACCGCGCGACTGCTGAACGAGGCGGCGGAGATCGGTGCGACCGTGGGCGTGCGCGTCGGATACCACAACCACGCACACGAGCTGGAGGCCGTGTTCGACGGCGTCACCGGATTGGAGGTCCTCGCGGGCCTCCTCGACGAGCGCGTCGTGCTCGAGGTCGACCTGTACTGGGTCGCTCGCGGCGGCGTCGACCCCGTCGCGCTGCTCGAGCGTCTGGGCAGCCGCGTCGTGGCCGTGCACGCCAAGGACGGCACGCTCGACCCCGCGCTCGCCGGCGCCTACCCGCCCGCCGACCAGGTGGCCGCGGGCGAAGGCTCCGTTCCGCTCGTCGAGGCCATCGCCGCGGCTCCGGCCCTCGAGCTCGCGATCGTGGAGTTCGACCACTACGAGGGCGAGCTGTTCGACGCCATCGAGCGCAGCCGGGTGTACCTCGACGAGAAGGTCGCCGGCTGATGGTGGGCGACACCCGTTCGTTCGGGGACGGCCCCGTCGGCGTCGGCATCATCGGCGCCGGGAACATCAGTGATCAGTACCTGTCGAACCTGACGACTTTCCCGGATGTGCGCGTCCTCGCGATCGGCGACCTGCTCGAGGACCGCGCGCAGGCGCAAGCCGCGAAATACGGCGTCCCGCGCTCCGGCGGGGTCGACGCGGTGCTCGCCGATCCGGAGATCGACATCGTCGTGAACCTCACGATCCCTGCCGTGCACGTCGAGGTGTCCGAGGCGATCATCGCGGCGGGCAAGCATGTCTGGACCGAGAAGCCGATCGGCGTGAGCCGTGAGGAGTCCCGCCGACTGCTGGAGAAGGCGGATGCGGCCGGTCTCCGCATCGGAGTCGCCCCCGACACCGTGCTCGGACCGGGTGTGCAGACGGCGAAGCGGGCGATCGCGCGCGGCGACATCGGCCGTCCGCTGTTCGCGCAGACCACGTTCCAGTGGTCGGGACCGGAGATCTTCCACCCGAACCCCGCATTCCTGTACGCCAAGGGCGCGGGCCCGCTGCTCGACATGGGCCCCTACTATGTATCGGCCCTCGTGCACGTCTTCGGCCCGGTCGCCTCGGTCGCGGCCCTCGGGCTGCAGGGGACGCCGACGCGGCGTGTGCAGGTCGGCGAGTTGGCCGGTCAGGAGTTCCCGGTCGAGATCCCGTCGACGCTGAGCGTGCTGATGGACTTCGAGCAGGGCGGCCAGGCGCAGAGCGTCTACAGCACCGACTCGCCCGTCATCCGGCAGGGGATCGTCGAGATCACCGGCACCGAGGGCACCATCGTGATCCCCGACCCGAACACCTTCGGCGGCGCGATCTCGATCACCCGACCGCTCACGCGTCTGTTCATCCCACCGGAGCCCGTCCAGCAGGACATCATCGAGGTCGAGCAGGAGGGTGTGCTCTCCGGCCGCGGCGTGGGGCTGCTCGACATGGCACGCTCGATCGCCGCCGGTCGCCCGCACGTGGCGACGGGGGAGTTCGGCTACCACGTGCTCGACACGCTGCTGTCGATCGAGGAGGCCGCCGAATCGCGCAGCTTCGTAGAGGTCGAGAGCACGCTCGATCAGGTCGGTTCGATCGCCGCCGACTTCGACCCGTTCGAGGCGACCCTCTGACCGCAGCCGGTGGCGGCGGCGGAGGTTCGGATCACCGCGCCTTCGTCGCCACCGACCGGATCAGGGGGCAGATTCGTGTGCTGATCAGGCAGCGGGTCGATCAGGCGGCGGGCTCGCGCAGACGGACGAGTCGCTCGTGCCCGGTCTCCTCCAGTTCGGCGATGTCGTCGCGCGACTTCAGGAAATCGGAGAACGAGCGGTAGCCGAGGGCCTTCTCACTGAAGGACGGATCCATGCGGCGCATGTGCGTCTTGACCGCTGAGCTGTGCAGCCACTCGTCGGCGTCGACCTTGTCGTGGCCGAGACGCAGCGCGCGTTCGAGCAGTTGGGTCGCCTCGCCCTGCTCGTCGAGCTTGGGCTCCTCGACCTTGGGTGCGGCCGCCTTCGACTTCGCCCGGCGCGGGGTCTTCGCCTTGACCGCGTCCGCGACATCGGGCGCAGCCTCGGGCGCGGGCTCCGCGACGGCCTCGGCCTTCGCGGCGACGGCGGGCGCCGCCTTCACGGGGCGGACCACACCGGGAAGCGAGTCGTAGGATTCGAACTCGTCGCACGCGGCGGCCAGCGACTTGGCTGTGGAGCCCGACACTCCGACGCCGATCACGTAGCGTCCGAGACGCTTGCACCGCTGAGCCAGCGGCACGTAGTCGCTGTCGCCCGCCACGATCACGACGTGCGTGAGGTCGGGCAACCGGAACATGTCCTCGACCGCATCGACGGCGAGGCGGATGTCGGCGCCGTTCTTGGCGTAGGCGGCTGCCGGGAACAGCTGCACGAGGTCGACGGCGCGCGCCACGAGCTGCGAACGGTACTCGGCGTTCACGGGAGACGACCAGTCGGCGTAGGCCCTCGTGAGCACCAGGGTGCCGAACGAGGCCGCGTAGTCGATGATGGCGCCGACCTCGATCATCGCGCGACTCAGCCGGTCGGTGACCTCGGGATCGTTCGGGTTCTCGCTGATCCGCTGACGGTCCTTGCCGTAGGCGTTGCGTCCGTGCACGCGGTCGTACCAGGAGATGACGATGTTGTCGAAGTCGAGGTAGACGGCCACGCGGGCATCGGTGGTCTCGGCCATGATCAGACCTCCTCACGGGGATAGCGGACGCCGATCTGCGCTCTGATCTCGTCGAGAGTGCCCATGATGGCGACGCTCTCGGCGATGGGCAGGATGTCGCCCTCGAGGATGCCGTCGCGGACGAGCCGCTCGGCGGCGAGTGCCTGGTACTGCATCCCGCGGCCCTCGACCTCGGACGTGTAGGTCTCGTGAACGGTGCCGTCGGCGAGGACGACCCGGAACGTGGTCGGGCTGTACCAGACCGTATCGATGTCGATGCGGGCGGCCGTGCCGATGATGCTCGCGACGTTGGGTCCGGCGGCGCGCGACGACGACAGACTGGTCGAGATCGCTCCGCCCTCGTGCGTCATGACGGTCGCGACCTCGGAGTCGGCTCCGGTCTCCACGAGCCGGCCGACGGCGTGGAGCGTGGTCGGTGCACCGAGGATGTCCCAGATGAAGGAGATCGGGTAGATCCCGAGGTCGAGGAGCGCGCCGCCGCCGAGCTCGAGGGCATTGAGGCGGTGGGTGGGGTCGGAGGGCAGCAGCTGCGTGTGGTCGGCGCTCACCGCGCGGATCTCGCCGAGGACGCCGTCGGCGATGAGCTCGCGGATGCGGACCATGTGCGGCAGGTAACGGGTCCACATCGCCTCCATGACGAGCAGGCCGCGTTCGGCCGCAAGCGCCTGCAGATCCTCCGCCTCGGCGCGGTTCAGCGTGAACGCCTTCTCGGCGAGCACGTGCTTGCCGTTCTCGAGCGCGAGCCGGGCGTTCTCGTGATGCATGGGGTGCGGCGTCGACACGTAGATGATGTCGACGTCCGGATCGGACACCAGCGCCTCGTACGAGGGGTGCGCGCGGGGGATGTCGAAACGGGCGGCGAACGCGTCCGCCGACTCCTGCGAGCGGGACCCGACGGCCACGAGGTCGAGCCCCGCGGTTCTCAGATCGGACGCGAATGCGCCGGCGATACCGCCGGTCGCGAGGATTCCCCACCGAAGACCTGTCATGGTCTCAGCGTAGGGGGTGTGCCGGCTGTGACGGACTGTTACATCCCGTGACGCCCGGCATCGGCGCCCTGGCAGCGGAGGGTCGACGGCTCCTACCGTGACGCCATGACCGAACCCCTCATCATCGGCGCCATGGTGCGCACCCTGGGCGCGTACCCCTCGGGCTGGCGGCAGCCCGGCGCGCATCGTGATCCCGCGTCCGACGCCGACATCCTGCGGCGCATCGCGCGGGAGGGGGAGGACGCCGGCCTCGACTACCTCTTCTTCGGGGACTGGCTCGCCACCGGCCCGGATCTGGAGTTCCGCGACCCGTACCTGCTGGCCCGCATCGATCCCGTGAGTGCCGTGCTCTTCCTCGCGGGGGTGACCTCGCGGATCGGCCTGATCGCCACGGTCAACACCACGTACGCCGACCCGTACACGACGGCACGCTCGCTGGCGTCCCTCGACGTGCTCACCCGAGGCCGTGCCGGGATCAACCTCGTCACCGGCGCCGAGCCGCGTGCAGCGGGCAACCACGGCCGCGAGGCGCACGCCGACAACGACTCCCGCTACGACCGGGCGGAGGAGTTCGTCGAGGCACTGCGCCGACTGTGGGACTCGTGGGGCGAGGACGCCTGGATCGCCGACGCCGACCGCGGGGTGCTGATCGACCCGGAGGCACTCCGCGCCGCAGACCTGCGGGGGACGCAGGTGCGCGTCACGGGACCGCTCAACGTCGCCCGCCCGCCGCAGGGACAGATCCCGATCGTGCACGCGGGGACGTCGCCGCGCTCGAGGGCACTCGCGGCCGCCGAAGCCGATCTCGCGCTGACGGCCGCGCCCACGCTGGCCGATGCGATCGCGACCCGTCGACTGCTGCGTGACATCGCGGCGGAATCCGGACGATCGCCGGATGCGCTGAAGGTGATCGCCCCGGTGCTTCCCGTCGTCGCGGACACGGATGCCGACGCGCGACGCATCGTGGAGCGGCTGCTCGCCCTGGTGCCGCTGGCCGAGGGACACCAGGCGGCCAGAACGGCGTTCCCGTCGAATCGCACCGTCGCCGCGCTCGCCGATGCATTCGACGTCCCGCTCGACGACCCGCTGCGCACCTCGACCTTCGACGCGCCCGTGACCTCTGCGGAGGCCCTGCGGCTGGGAGAGCGCGGCGCCGCGCTGATCGAGCGCCTCGGCATCATCGCCGGGCTGCGCGTCTCCGCATCGAAGGTCTCCGGATCGGGCATCGGGAACGGCGATCCGCTCACATGGCGGCACCTGGTCGCCGCGCATGCGGTGCCGGCGGCGTTCGTCGTGGGAGACGCGGCGACGATCGCCGACCATTTCGAGACCTGGCGTGAGGAGGGCGCCGCGGACGGGTTCAACGTGCTGTCGGCGTTCCAGCCCGCGCAGTTCGAGGCTTTCACGCGACAGGCGGCTCCCGAGCTGCGTCGTCGCGGCCTGCTGCGAGACGCGCAGGAGAGCACCCGAGCGACCCTCCGCGACCGTCTGCGCATTTCCTCGTATGTCGACGCGTGACCACGCGTGTCGCCACGCGACACCCGGAGTCGGCCACCTCGCGCCGGAGGAGCCGCGATTCCTACGGTGAAGTCACCTCACCACAGCACCAGAAGCACACCACAGCACCCGAAGCACCGCACCCGAAGCACCGCACCCGAAGCACCGCACCCGAATCCTGGAGGCCCACCCATGAACCGTCGTCTCATCCGCGCCGCCGCCATCGCGCTGCCGCTCGTCCTCGCGGGCAGCCTCGCCGCCTGCGCGTCGACGCCCGCACCGGCGAACTCGCCTGCCGAAGGCGGCGACCCCGTCACAGGAGGAACGCTCACCTACCTCGAGCACCAGGCGTACACGAATCTCTACCCGCCGCAGGCCGGCTTCTACCCGAACGGCGGCATCGTGAACAACATCGCGGCCCGTCTCACCTGGCAGAATCCGGACACACTCGAGATCGAGCCCTGGATCGCCTCCGACTGGACCGTGAACGACGACGCCACCGAGTACACGTTCACCCTCAACCCCGACGTCACGTTCTCGGACGGCACGGTGCTCGACGCTGCGGCCGTGAAGAAGAACTTCGACACCTACGGGCTGGGCGATGCCGAGCGGGGACTCACGGTCTCCGAGGCGATCAACAACTACGCCAGCAGCGAGGTGGTCGACGAGGACACCGTCACGTTCCATTTCTCGGCGCCGTCGCCCGGGTTCCTGCAGGCGACCTCGACGATCAACTCGGGCCTCCTGTCGCCTGCGACCCTCGACGGCACGATCGAGGATTTCGGTGCGGGCAACGCGGCCGAGATCATCGGCTCGGGGCCGTTCACCGTCACGGGAGAGAAGCTCGGCACCGAGTACACGCTCACCGCCCGCGACGACTACGACTGGGGCCCCGACAGCGTCGACAACGACGGCCGCCCCTACCTGGATGCCGTGCACGTGCTGATCACGCCGGAGGACTCGGTGCGCATCGGCTCGCTGCTCGCCGGCCAGGCCGACTACGTCCGCTACGTGCAGGCGTTCGACGAGGACCGCGTCGAGGGGGCCGGCTTCACGCTCTACGCCCCGCAGACCCGCGGCGTGAACAACTCGATCGCCCTCCGTCCCGAGAACCCGCTGCTCACCGACATCCGCGTCCGGCAGGCGATCATCTCCGCCGTGGACGCGCAGGAGATCGTGGACACGCTCTTCACCGAGAACTACCCGGTGGCGACCTCGGTGCTGTCCTCTCAGGCCCTCGGCTACAAGGACGAATCAGAGCACTACGAGTACGACCCGAAGAAGGCCGAGAAGCTGCTCGACGAGGCCGGATGGAAGCCCGGTGCCGACGGCATCCGCGAGAAGGACGGAGAGCGTCTCGCGATCACGGTCTACGAGGCGAAGCCCCAGCCCCTGTCGAAGCAGACCCTCGAACTCGTCGCGCAGCAGCTGGCGAAGGTGGGCGTCGAGCTCTCGGTCAAGCCCGGCGACGCGGGCAGCTACGCCGAAGACACCCGTGACCCGCTGAAGACCGGCTTCTACCACTCGATGGTCGGCCGGGCGGATCTCGACGTGATCAAGAGCCAGTACTTCACGAAGAACCGCGACGTGCTCATCTCGAAGGATGCGAAGCTCGACGAGCTGCTCCTCGCGGTGGCCTCCGAGCCCGACGCCGACAAGCGCGTCGCCGCGTCGCAGGCCGTGCAGGATTACATCGCCGAGCAGGCCTACGTCATCCCGCTGTTCGAGGAGCCGCAGGTGTACGGCACGGCGACATATGTGCACGGCGTCGCGTTCGAGTCGGTGGGGCGCCCGACGTTCTCCGGCGTCTGGCTCTCCGAGCACTGATCGGCATGGTGCGTCGATGAATTTCGTCCTCCGACGAGCCGGGCAGGCCGCGATCGTTCTGATCGCGGCCTTCACGGCCACCTTCTTCCTGCTGCAGCTGTTGCCGGGCGATGCGATCCTGATCAAGTTCTCCGACCCCAGCCTCGGGCTGTCGCCGGATCAGCTCGACAGCATCCGCGCCACGTACGGTGCCGACCTGCCCTGGTGGCAGCAGTACGTGCACGCAGGGCTCGGCTTCCTCGCCGGGGACTTCGGATTCTCGACGCAGTTCGGCACGCCGGTGCTGGCGATGCTCGCCGAGGCGCTGCCGGCGACACTGCTGCTCGCGTCGCTCGGACTCCTCGTCGCGCTGCTGCTGGCGGTCCTGATCGCGGGGCTCTCGTCCCTCGCGCCGTTCGCCTGGCTGCGTGATGGTCTGCGCCAGATCCCCGGACTCTTCGTCGCCGTGCCGGTGTTCTGGCTGGGCATCCTGCTCATCCAGGTGTTCTCGTTCGGACTCGGCTGGGTGCCGATCGTCGGGGCCGACCCGGCGAGCGGGCTCATCCTCCCCGTGCTGACCCTCGCGGTGCCGATCTCGGCGCCCTTGGCGCAGGTGCTGGTCCGGGCGATCGATCAGGTGCAGGCGCAGCCGTTCGTCACGGTGGTGCGCGCGAAGGGCGCGCCGCCGCTGTGGGTGCTCACGCGTTCGGTCGCCCGCAACGCCGCGGTGCCGACGTTGACCATCGCCGGCGTGCTGTTCGGAGAGCTCGTCGGGGGAGCGGTCGTGACCGAGACCGTGTTCGGTCGCACGGGAGTGGGCAGGCTCACGGAGCAGGCCGTCGCGAACCAGGACATCCCGGTGCTGCAGGGCGTCGTGCTGCTCTCGGCTCTCGGTTTCGTGGTCATCAGCTTCGCGGTCGACCTCGTCACCCCGCTCATCGACCCGCGCCAGCGGACGCTCACGCGCTCCCGCCCATCCGCCGCGTTCGCCGCCTCGAAGCCCGCACCTCAGGAGGTGTCTTCATGACCGCTCCCGTGATCGCCGAGACGAGTCTCGAGCCCGGAGCCGTGCCGGCACCGATCCCTCAGGAGCAAGCGCCGGCACCTCGGCGGCGTGGTCGTCTGCGCGGCCGCGCCTGGGGTCTGTATCTGGCGCTCGCCGTCGTGGCGCTCGCCGTGCTCTGGGCAGTCATCCCCGGGGTGTTCGCCCCCGGCGACCCTCTCACCGGCGTACCGGCCGACAAGCTGCTGCCGCCGAGCGCCGCCCACTGGTTCGGAACCGACACCCTCGGACGCGACCTGTTCGGACGCGTCGTCCATGGCGCGGTGCATTCGCTCTCCGGCGCGCTGATCGCGGTCACGGTCGGCCTCGCGCTCGGCACGGTGCTGGGCGCGATCGCCGGGGCCGTGGGCGGTGTGGTCGATGACGTGCTCATGCGCGTCGTCGACGTGCTCCTCGCGATCCCCGGGCTCCTGCTGTCGCTGTCGGTCATCATCCTGCTCGGATTCGGCACCGTCAATGCCGCCATCGCGGTCGGTCTCGGCAGCGTCGCCGCCTTCGCCCGGCTGATGCGCGCCGAGGTCGCCCGCGTGCGGCGCACCGAGTACGTCGAGGCGGCCTTCGGCAGCGGCGCCACCTTCTTCGCGGTGCTGCGTCGGCATGTGCTGCCCAATTCGCTCACACCCATCGTGGCGCTCGCTGCGCTGCAGTTCGGCACCGCGATCCTGGCGATCTCGACTCTCGGCTTCCTCGGCTACGGCGCCCCGCCGCCCACCCCGGAATGGGGGCTGCTGATCGCCGAAGGACGCAACTACGTGGGGACCGCCTGGTGGCTCACGGCACTTCCCGGTCTCGTCGTCGTCGCGGTCGTGCTCAGCGCCAACCGCATCAGCCACCGCATCGGAAGGGGGACGCGATGAGCGTTCTGGCTGCGACGGATCTGCGGATCTCCTACGGGGGTCGCGAAGTCGTGCACGGCATCTCGTTCGAGATCGAGGAGGGCGAGACCCTCGCGCTCGTCGGCGAGTCGGGATCGGGCAAGTCCACGACCGCTCATGCGCTCCTCGGTCTGCTTCCGGCCGGCGGGACGGTCGATGGCGGGACCGTGGCACTCGGAGACCTCGACATCTCCGGATGGACCGATCGCGCGCTTCGGGGCATCCGCGGCGCGGAGATCGGCCTCGTGCCGCAGGACCCCACGACCTCGCTCGATCCGGTGCGTACGATCGGCGCGCAGGTCGAGGAGATCCTGCGCCTGCACGGACACCGGGACCGGCGTTCGCGTCGCGCGCGTGCGATCGAGCTGCTCGACCGCGTCGGCATCGACGATCCGGACCTGCGGGCGCGCCAGTACCCGCACGAGCTCTCCGGCGGTATGCGGCAGCGCGTGCTGATCGCGACCGCGATCGCCCTGCAGCCGCGCCTGCTGATCGCGGACGAACCGACCAGCGCCCTCGATGCCACGGTGCAGCGCAAGGTGCTCGACCTGCTCGACGAGCTGCAACGTGAGGAGGGCACCAGCATCCTGCTCGTGACCCACGACCTCGGTGTGGCCGCCGATCGCGCGGAAAGGCTGGTCGTGCTCAAAGACGGCCGGATCGTGGAGCAGGGCCCGAGCGCAGCGGTGCTCGCTGCGCCGTCCGACCCGTACACGCGGCAGCTGCTCGCCGATGCTCCTGCATTCACGACCGGATTCCGCCGCCCGGAGGCGCCGCCGTTCCTGCGGGACGCGGCGGCCGTCGCCGCGGAGAACCCCTATGCGATCGTGGCCGAGGGGCTCGTGAAGGAGTTCCGCGTCGCGGGGCGCGAGCGCTTCCGCGCGGTCGACGACGTCTCGTTCCGCGTGCGTCGGGGCACCACTCACGCTCTCGTCGGGGAGTCCGGGTCAGGCAAGACGACCACGGCGCGGCTGGTCACGCGCTTCCATCAGCCCGACGCCGGCACGATCGAGGTCGACGGCGAAGACGTGACCCACGCGAAGCGCGAACAGCTGCGCGCGCTGCGCCGACGCGTGCAACTCGTCTACCAGAACCCGTTCGCCTCGTTGGATCCTCGTCAGCACATCATCGACATCGTGGCGGAGCCGCTGCAGAACTTCCGCGTCGGATCGAGCGCCGAGCGCCGAGAGCGGGCGCTGGCCCTCCTCGACCGGGTCTCGCTCCCGGCCGACGTCGCGAGGCGCACTCCGCGCGAGCTCTCGGGTGGCCAGCGACAGCGCGTCGCGATCGCCAGGGCGCTCGCGATCGATCCGGAGGTCGTGGTGCTCGACGAGGCGGTGTCGGCACTGGACGTGACCGTGCAGGCGCGCATCCTCGAGCTGCTCACCTCGCTGCAGTCCGAGCTCGGGCTCACGTACCTGTTCATCTCGCACGACCTCGCGGTGGTGCGCAGGATCAGCCACACGGTCTCGGTGATGCGTCGTGGCCGGATCGTCGAGGAAGGGCAGACGGAGGAACTCTTCCGCGACCCGCAGCACGACTACACCCGGGAGCTGCTCGCCGCTGTCCCCGGACGAACGGAGACCGTCGTATGACCACCGCACCCACCGTCGCCTTCTTCACCCGCCTGCTCGACGACGCTGCACCTGTCGAAAGGTATGCGCTCGCGACCGCGCAGATCCAGCAGGCCGAGCGGCACGGGATCGGGAGGGCCTGGGTCGCCCAACACCACTTCCACGCGGCCGAGGGCGGGCTGCCGTCCCCTCTGGTGTTCCTCGCCCACGTGGCCGCCGTGACCCGCGGCATCCGGCTCGGAACCGGGGTCATCACCCTGCCGCTGGAGGATCCGGTGCGGGTGGCCGAAGATGCCGTAGTCGCTGATCTGCTCTCCGGGGGGCGCGTGGATCTGGGACTCGGCAGCGGCGGGACACCGTCGTCGTTCGTGCCCTTCGGGGAGGACGTGCGCGACAAGGCACCGACCTACGACCGCAAGCTGCGCACGCTGCTCGACGGGCTGGCGGGTCGCGACATCGGGGCGGGCAACACGCTCTACCCGGATGCCGGAGATCTCGCCGACCGCATCTGGCAGGCCACCTTCTCGGCGCCCGGTGGGCACCGCGCCGGGGTGCACGGGCACGGACTACTGCTCTCGCGCACGCAGCCTCGCCGCGCCGACCGACAGCACGCACCGCTCTCCGAACTGCAGGATCCGATCATCGACGCGTACCTCGAGGCGCTTCCGGCCGGGGTGGAGCCGAGGATCACCGCGTCGCGGACCGTGTTCGTCGCGGACGACCGCGCCGAAGCGCTGCGGTTCGCCGAGGTCGGGCTGCGCCGGGCGGCGGAGGGCTTCCGCCGACAGGGGCAGACCATCCCCGGAGACAGCATCGACGAGTTGATCGCCGCTCTCGACACGCACCTCGGCACGCCCGAGGAAGTGGCAGAGTCGCTCGCCGCCGACACCACTCTCGCCCGCGCGACCGAGGTGGCCTTCCAGGTGCACTCGGTCGACGCCCCGCACGAGCACGTGCTGCGATCCATCGCCCTCTTCGCCGATGAGGTCGCGCCGGCCCTCGGCTACGCACTCAGCCCTTCCGCCCCAGACACCCTCACCATCAAGGAGAACGCATGACCGACGACATCGTGGACCGCATCGTGGAGGTGACGCCGGAGCTGGATGCGCTGCGCCGTCGCCGGCCGGTCACCCGAGAGCAGTTGCAGGCGAGCTTCGACGCACTCTTCCGACCGGTCACGGTCGAACACGTCTCGCAGGCGGAGCGCGAGCTCGTCGCCGCCTTCGCGACGGGGCTCGCCGGAGCGGATGACGCGACCGCGGTGTTCTATGCCGACCGCGCACAGGACGCGGATCCGGAGACCGCGAGCGTCGTGCTCACCGAGGCCGCCGGCGCGGCCGTCAGCGGACCCTTCGGCGCGTACACCGAGCTGGGGCTGCAGGAGGAGAACACGGAGGGGGAGCGGTACGTCCCCTCCGACGCGGTCACCGCGGTCATCGGTGAGCGCCTCGCCGCGGCCCTCGCACACACGCACCTGCTCGTGTTCCGGCCCCGCGAGGCCTCGGGAGCCGACCTCGGGCGGCTGCTCGACGCCGGGTGGTCGACCGACGGGATCGTGACGCTGTCGCAGCTGGTGTCGTTCCTCGCCTTCCAGCAGCGCGTCGTCACCGGACTCCGCGTGCTCGGGGCCGCGGGGCTGGCGACCGCTCCCGATACCGCCGTCTCCGAGGAAGAGGAAGCCGCATGACCATCGAACAGACCGTGCTCCGTCACGACGACGCTCCGCACCCGCACGCCTTCACCCGCGGGGAGGTCGGCTGGGTCCCGCACCTGGAACCCCTCGCGGAGGAGGAGCTGACGGCGCGGCACCACGACGGTCTCGTCGACGCCGCGCGGGCGAAGAACGACTACTTCCGACTGCTCGCCCGCGATCCCGAGGTGCTCAGGGCGCGGACCCTCGTCGACAAGGACATCTTCTACAACGCGGCCGAGGGGCTCCCGCGTGCCGACCGCGAGCTGGCGGCCACTGCGGCATCCCGCCGCAACGGCTGCGTGTTCTGCGCGTCGGTGCACTCGCGGTTCGCCGCACACCACAGCAAGCGCGTCGACGACGTCGACCTGCTGCTCGACGAGGGCGTCGATGCGGACCTGGGCGAGCGGTGGAACGCGATCGTCGCGGCATCCGTCGCGCTCACCGATACCCCCAGCGCATTCGGCGAGGAGGAGATCGGGCGGCTGCGCGCGGCAGGGCTCGACGATCTGGAGGTCGCCGACGTGATCCACGGTGCCGCGTTCTTCAACTGGGCGAACCGGCTGATGCTGTCGATCGGACGGCCGGTGGCGCCGGCCTGACCCGGAGCCCCGCGCTATGGCAGCAGGATGATCTTGCCCGAGGCGGCGCCGGATTCCATGAGCTCATGGGCCTGCGCCGCTTCGGCGAGCGGCAGCTGCGGTCCGAGCTCGATCGTGAAGTCGCCGGTGTCCAGGAGTGCGATCGTCTCGGACAGCGCCTCGGCGCGCCAGGCGAGTTCCTGGTCGGTCAGCGGCACCGGCGATCCACCGGAGAAGGCGCGGATGCCGAAGGACGCAGCATCCGGACCCCGCACGATCGTGGCGATGCGGTCGCGGTCGGACACCAGCGCGAGCGAGGTCTCGATCGCCTCGTCGGTGCCCGCGCAATCGAGCACCACCGTGACGGCGGACGGAGCCGCCTCACGGACCCGGTCGAGCAGGCCGTCGCCGTAGGCCACCGGGATGGCGCCGAGCTCGCGCAGCTGGTCGTGACGGGCGGGGCTTCCGGTCGCGATCACGGTCGCGCCCCAGGCGACGGCGAACTGCACGGCTGCCTGTCCGACGGCTCCGGAGCCTCCGTGCACGAGCAGCACGTCGCCCTCGGTCACCCCGAGCGAGCGCAGCGCCTGGTAGGCGGTTCCGGCGGGGATGCCGATGCCCGCGCCCTCTGCGGTGGTCACGGAGTCGGGGAGCTTCGCGAGGTTCCCGGTCGGGACGGCGAGCGCCGAAGCGTAGGTGCCGTGCCCATCGCGGATCGCCACCCGGTCGCCGACCGCGAAGTCGTCGACGCCTTCGCCGAGTGCTTCGACGACACCGGCACCGTCGAAGCCGACCGGACGCGGTTCGGTGATCGGCGGCGACGGGCGCTTGCCGCCGCGCAGCTTCGCATCGATCGGGTTCGCCCCCGCCGCCTCGATGCGGACCACGACCTCGCCGCGGCCCGCCACGGGGTCGGGGATCTCGATCAGATGCAGGACAGCGGGGGAGCCGATTTCGGTGTACACGATCGCGCGAGCCATGCGTTCAGGCTACCCGCGCCGAGAGTGGCGGTCGCGGCTCAGCGCCCGGACAGCACCTTCATGATGCGCTGCGGCGACACCGGCTGCGCGGTGCCCAGACGCTGCGCGAACACGCTGACGCGGTACTCCTCGAGCAGCCAGCGCACCTCCACGAGCGCCGGCGAGGCGTCGGCCGCGAGCGGGATCGTGCCACCGGCGTCTTCGAAGGCCTTCGCCATCCGCTCGTACTCGGTCAGGCGTGCACGGTCCTTGCCGGGCTCGCTGGACAGGGTCTTCAACCGGTCGAGCATCCCCTCCAGGTACCGGGGGAAGTGCGCGAGGCGGTCGACACCGGCGGTGGAGACGAACCCGGGGTGCAGCAGTCCGCTCAACTGGGTGCGGATGTCGTTCAGCGGGCCGAGGAGGGCGAGCGAGTTCTGCGACTTGATGCCGCGCTCCACGTCGCGTGACTTCGTGAGGATGCGTGCGACCAGGGAGACGCAGGCGAACAGTTCGTCGACGAGGACGGCGGAGACCGCGTCGCGCACGCGGGCGAAACCCGCCTCGTCGCGCACGATGCCATCCGGCACGATGCCTTCGATGACTGTGCGGGCGACCGCCGCACGCGAGTCCTCGATGAGGGCGGCGGCCGACGGATAGGGTGAGGCGGCGAGGGCGAGCTTCTCCTGGCTCGTCAGGTGCTCCTGCACGTACGAGGAGGGCGAGGGCACACCCAGCAGAACGAGGCGCAGCACGCCGTCGCGGGTGGCGGCCGCCGCGGCATCCGGGGTCGATTCGACGCGCACCGACACGCTCTTGCCCTGGTCGACGATGGCCGGGTACCCCCGCACGACGCCGCCGGCGACGCGGGTGTCGAGCACCTCGGGCAGTTCGCCGAACGTCCACGCCGTGAGGCCGGTCTGCTCGATCGGTGCCGACGCGATGCGTTCGATCCCCCCGCGCTCGGTGCCGCGTCTCGCTCCCGTCCCCCCGGAGCGGGGAGGAGCTGCGATCGAGCGGGCGACGCTGCTGCGGGCGCGGTCCGAGAGCTGGGTCTGCAGCGCCCGCAGGTCGCGTCCGGAGCCGACGATCCTGCCGCGTTCGTCGACGGCGCGGAAGTTCATGCGCAGGTGCGGGGGCACGCGCTCGTCGTCGAAGTCGGCGGCGGAGACCAGCTGGTTCGCGAGGGGCTGGATGCGGCGGGCGAGCGCCTCCTTGAGCGTGCGCGGAGGCAGGCCGCCGTGCGACTCCGGCCCCTCCTCGACGAGCTCGGCACCGAACTTCTCGGCCCAGTCGGCGGCGGGGACCACGTGGCGACGGATCGCCTTGGGGAGGGCGCGCAGCAGGCCCGTCACCAGCTCGGCACGCAGGCCGGGAACCTGCCAGTCGAAGCCGCGGTCCTCGATCTGCGCGAGGAGCGGCAGCGGCACGACCACGCTCACGCCGTCGTCGTCGGCGCCCGGCTCGAACCGATACGCGAGGCCGAGCACCTGGTCGCCCTGGGTCCACCGGGTCGGGAACTCGCGCTGATCCGCACGCTCCTCGTCGTCGATCAGGTCGCTCTCGCGCATCACGAGCAGCTTCGGCGTCGTCGCCATGGCCTCTCGCCACCAGCTCTCGAACGACCGCACGTCGAACACCTCGGCGGGGATGCGCTCGTCGTAGAAGCGGAACACGGCTTCGTCGCCGGCGAGGATGTCGCGGCGACGCTCGCGCTCCTCGAGCTTCTCGAGGCGCTTGCGCAGTTCGGCGTTGCTGCGCCAGAACGCGCTCACCCGCTTGTCGATCCGTGTCGGATCCCACTCGCCCTCGACGAGAGCGTGCCGCACGAACAGCTCGCGTGAAGCGGCGCGGTCGACGCGGGCGAACTGCACGCGCCGACGCGGGATGATCTCGAGGCCGAACAGGGTCACCTTCTCGAAGGCGACCGCAGCACCGGCATCCTTCGACCAGTGCGGCTCGGTGACCTGACGCTTGGCGAGGTCGCCGGCGAGGGGCTCGGCCCAGGCGGGGTCGATCGCGGCGACCGTGCGGGCGAACGTGCGGGAGGTCTCGACGATCTCGGCGGCGATCACCGCACGCGGACTCTTCTTGCGCAGACCGGAGCCGGGGAAGATCGAGAAGCGGATGCCGCGCGCCCCGCGGTACTCGGCGATGCGACGGCCTTTCGGTTCCTTCGCAGGGGAGTGCGCCTTGCCTGCGGGGGCCGTGCGCTCGTCGAGGATGCCGATCTGCGAGAGCAGGCCCGACAGCAGTGCACGGTGGATGGCATCGGGATCGCTGGTGCCGCCGTCGTCGCCCGCTCTCCGGTCGTCGCGGGGGCGGTCGGGCGTCTTCACGAGCGTGCGCAGCTGGCGATGCACGTCGAACCACTCGCGCACCCGCACGTAGTTGAGGTGCTCGGAACGGCACAGGCGGCGGAACGCGCTCGAGCCGAGCTCGCGCTGCTGCTCGCGCAGGTGGTTCCAGAGGTTCAGCAGGGTGAGGAAGTCACTGGTCGGGTCCACGAAACGCGCGTGCATCCGGTCGGCTTCGTCCCGGCGCTCCTCCGGCCGCTCCCGCACGTCCTGGATGGTCATGCCCGAGACGATCGCGAGCACGTCACGCGTCACGGTGCCGCCGGAGTCCGCCTTCCCTGCTTCGATCAGCATGCGCGCGAACCGCGGATCGATCGGCATGCGGGAGATGTCGCGACCCGTGCGGGTGAGGTGCGGGGTACCGTCTCGGCGCGATGCCTCGACGGCGCCGAGCTCGGTGAGCAGGTCGAACGCGGCCTTCACGCCCCGCGAGTCGGGCGGGGTGAGGAAGGGGAACGCGGTGATGTCGCCGAATCCGAGCGACAGCATCTGCAGGATGACCGAGGCCAGCGAGGTGCGCAGGATCTCGGGCTCGGTGTACTCCGGTCGCTTGTCGTAGTCCTCTTCCGAGTAGAGACGGATCGCGATGCCGTCGCTGGTGCGGCCCGCACGGCCCGAACGCTGATTGGCCGAGGCCTGGGAGACAGCCTCGATCGGCAGGCGCTGCACCTTGGACCGGTTGCTGTACCGGGAGATACGCGCGGTGCCGGTGTCGATCACATATTTGATGCCGGGCACCGTGAGGCTGGTCTCGGCGACGTTCGTGGCGAGGATCACCCGGCGGCGCACGCCGGCCACCCGGCTGCGCTCGAACACCCGATGCTGGTCGGCGGCGGAGAGCCGTCCGAACAGCGGCAGCACCTCGGTGGGGGCGCGGTCGCTCGCGTAGGCGCCGCGCACGGCATCGGCGGCATCGCGGATCTCGGCCTCGCCGGGGAGGAAGACGAGCACATCGCCCGGTGCTTCCCGGTCGAGCTCGCGCAGGGCCGCGACGATCGCCGAGACCTCGTCCTCCGGCTCGGTTGGCGCGCCCTCTTCGTCTGCATCCTCGACCGGCCCGCGGTAGCGGATCTCCACCGGATAGGTGCGGCCGGAGACCTCGATGATCGGTGCCGGGGTGCCGTCCGGAGCGGCGAAGTGCTTGGCGAAGCTCTCCGGATCGATCGTCGCCGAGGTGATGATCACCTTGAGGTCGGGGCGCTCCGGGAGGATGCGGGACAGGTAGCCGAGCAGGAAGTCGACATTGAGGGAGCGCTCGTGCGCCTCGTCGATGATGATCGTGTCGTAGCGGGTGAGCAACCGGTCGCGGTGGATCTCGTTGAGCAGGATGCCGTCGGTCATCAGGGCGATGCGCGTGACGTCCGACACCTTGTCGGTGAACCGCACCTTGTATCCGACGAGCGTGCCCAGCTCGACGTGGAGCTCTTCGGCGACGCGCTCGGCGATCGTGCGGGCGGCGAGGCGTCGCGGTTGCGTGTGGGCGATGCGCTCCCGACCGAGTTCCAGGGCGATCTTCGGCAGCTGGGTGGTCTTTCCCGATCCGGTCGCACCGGCGACGATCACGACCTGGTGGTCGCGGATGGCGTCGGCGATCTCAGCCCTGGCGGCGCTGACCGGCAGCTCCGGGGGATAGGAGATCACGGGGGAAGACATAGCCCTCCATCGTATGCCGGGATCGGTCATCCACGCACCGATGCCGGCCTCTACGATCAGGGGGTGATCACTGCTCTCGCCCCCGTCCGGTGGTTCCACGAGTTCGGACGACCTCCGCGCATCCTCGGGCTCGACGTCGCCCGAGGACTGGCGATCCTCGGCATGGCCGGAGCGCACATCGGCGAGACCGAGCCGTTCGACTGGTTCGACCCGTCGACGTGGACCGACCTGGTGCATGGACGCTCGTCGATCCTGTTCGCGGTGCTCGCGGGCATCTCGATCGCCCTCATGACGGGACGCAGCGCGCTGCCCGAACGTGAGCGCATCCCCGGCATCCGCCTGAACCTCATCGGCCGGGGCGCGGTGATCTTCGTGATCGGGCTGGCCCTCGAGATGTTGAACACCCCGATCGCAGTGATCCTCACGCTCTACGGTCTGCTCTACGTCGCGGTCATCCCGTTCCTGCGCTGGAGGCCCTGGCAGCTGCTGACGGGGGCGGCGGTGCTCGCACTCCTCGGTCCGGCGCTGCTCGCGTTCCTGAACGCGGTGATGCTGAACCCCTACGGTTCCGGCATCGGGTTCGTGCTGTACGGCACGTACCCGATCACGGTCTGGATGTCACTGGTGCTGGCCGGCATGGCCCTCGGACGCCTGCGCGTCGAGCGGATGCGCACCGCGGCGGTCGCGCTCGGCGTCGGATTCGCGCTCGTGGTGGTCGGGTACGGCCTGGGCGGCATCGGACAGGCTGCGGGCCTCACCGGTGGCATCGGGAACGGCTCTTCGGGGACGGAGATCTCGTCGGGCAGCTCGATCATCGACCCCGGCTTCGTCGACATGGGCACGGCTCCCACCGGGTGGGAGGCCTACCCGCAGGCGGTCGCCGAGACCGACCCGCTCCGTGCCGTGCTCACGGCGGTCTTCGCCGTCGATCCGCACAGCGGAGGTACGGCCGAGATCCTCGGGTCCGGCGGGTTCGCCCTCGTCGTCATCGCCCTGTGCCTGCTGCTGAGCACACCTCTGCGCTGGGCGCTGCTCCCGCTGGGTGCGCTCGGTTCCATGCCGCTCTCGGCATACAGCGCGCATGTGCTCTCGATCATGCTGGTCGGTGGACCGGGGTCGTTCTTCACCAGCAACACGTTCTGGGCCGCGACCGCGATCGGTCTGCTCCTGCTGACCACGCTCTGGTCGATGTTCTTCGGCCGCGGACCGCTCGAACGCCTGGTCGGTCGGGGAGCGACGGCGATGGCGTCGGTGCCCCGGAGCTGACTCCGTCGATGCCGACCACGTCGCCGACCATAGGGCCGACCACGTCGCCGACCACGACGAGGGCAGAGAAGACGATGTGCTAGCGTGGAACGGCGACGCTTTCTGGCGTTCGCGACCGACCCCGATCTCGGGTCGGACTGGGGAGTTTCGAACTGGGGAGTTCACACCACCGCGTTGCGGCGATCCATTCGCCGTCTCGACGTCGTCGAGTGCGCGGGGGATGACGCCTGCGCGTTCGGAACGGCATCGACTGGGGAGTCACGGTGGGGAACACGAGTTTCGGGCGACGGGCACGCGGTGCCGTCGCATCAATGCTGACGGCCGGCCTGCTGATCGCGGGTCTGTCCGGTGTGGGAGCGACGGCGGCTGCTGCAGCCGACGTGCCGCCGACGACGCCGCCGCAGCTGCAGCGCGACGAGAACGTGGTGACGTCGGATCCGATTCCGACCGTCCAGATCGACAACGGATACGTGTGGGCACAGACCACGATCGGCACCACCGTGTACGCGGTCGGCAAGTTCGACAACGCGCGTGAGCCGAAGGCCGCGCCCGGCACGGCCCTCACCGCACGCTCGAACGTGCTGGCGTACGACATCGTCTCCGGCGCGCTGTCGTCGTTCGCCCCGAAGGTCAACGGCGTGATCAAGGCCGTCGCGGCATCGCCCGACGGCACGCGCATCTACATCGGCGGATCCTTCAACAATGTGAACGGCAAGGACCGGTGGAACTTCGCGGCACTCGATGCGAAGACCGGCGAGCTGGTCCCGCAGTTCGCGCCGTCGATCGGCGGCAGTGGCGTGTACGCGATCACCACCGACGGATCGAACATCTACCTCGGGGGTCTGTTCACTCAGGCCAACGGCGTCGCCCGGAAGAACCTCGCCGCCTTCGACCAGAAGAACGGTGCGCTGCTGAGCTGGGCTCCCCAGGCCGACCGCCAGGTCGATGCCCTGGTGATGGATCCGGCCGGCACGAACGTCATCGTCGGAGGGCGCTTCTCGACGGTCAACGGCAGCAGTCTCCGTGGCTCGGCCGCTGTGGACAAATCCACCGGTGCAGCGGACACCTCCTGGGGCATCTCCCAGGTCGTGAAGAACAGCGGGAGCAGCAGCAACTCCGGTATCTTCGCCCTCGCCACCGACGCGAACTCGGTCTACGGCACCGGGTGGAGCTGGGCCGGCGGGGGCAACCTCGAGGGCACGTTCGCCGCAGAGGCGGGAACCGGAGCGGTGCGCTGGATCGCGGATTGCCACGGCGATCACTACGGCGTGTACTCGACCGGCAAAGTTGTCTACACGACGAGCCACATGCACTCCTGCAACACGATGGGCCTGCAGCCGCAGAAGAACCCGGCGGTCTACCAGTACGCCGAGGCGTACACGGCCGATGCGCGCGGCACCCTCTCCGCGAACACCTACTCGGGGTACGCAAACTGGGCGGGAACCCCTGCGCCGTCGCCCTACCAGTGGGCACCGGACTGGTCGGTGGGCACCACCACCGGACTCGGCCAGGCGGGCCTGTCCATCACGGGCGCGGGCGACATGATCTCGATCGGCGGCGAGTTCCGATCCGTCAACGGCGGTCAGTTCGAGGGACTGGTCCGGTTCTCCACGAACCCGCCTGGCGGCGCCAAGGACGGTCCCCGTGTCGCCGCTGCGGACTGGAAGCCCACGGCGGGCACATCGCCCGTCCCCGGGCGCGCTCGCGTGACGATCCAGACGAACTGGGATCGGGATGACCTGGCCCTCACCTACGAGCTGTACCGAGCCGGAACCGCTGAACCTGTGGCGAGCACGACTGCGGACGGCACCTGGTGGAAGCGCGCCACGGTCACGCTCGACGACCCGACGGCGACGCCGGGCGCGACGCAGAGCTACACCGTGGTCGCGAAGGACGCCGCCGGGAACATCGCGACCAGTGCGAGCGTGAACGCGAAGGCGAACGCGGGGACCGTCTCTGCATACACGGCCAAGGTCCTCGCGGACGGTCCCTCGCTGTACTACCCGATGGGGAACGTCGCGAAGGACTGGGCGGGCGCGAACACCCCGGTGAGCGGGTCGGGCGCCACGGTCTCGTCGGCCGGCATCGAGAACAGCGGCACGGGATCGACCGCCTTCAACGGCACCACGGCCGGCCGGGTGTCGTCCGACGCCAAGGCGGCGGCGTCGAAGGATTTCTCCTCGGAGATCTGGTTCCAGACGACCACGAAGACCGGCGGCATGCTCATCGGCTCCGGAGCCGCCAAGACGGGAAGCTCCGCGACCGTCGACCGACAGCTCTACATGACGAACAGCGGCACCCTGACCTTCGGCGTCTTCGCCGGCCAGACGCGCGCCACTGTGGCAGGGGACAAGGCGCTGAACGACGGAACGTGGCATCACGCGGTCGTCTCGCAGAACGCGGAGGGGATGAAGCTCTACGTCGACGGTGAGCTCGTCGCCTCGGATCCTGCGGTGACGACGTCCAGGACCGACTCCGCCTACCTCCGCATCGGGGGCGATGCCCTCGCGGGCTGGCCATCGGCTCCCTCGTCGAACTACTTCAAGGGTGCGCTGGATGAGGCCGCGGTGTACCCGTTCGCGTTGAACGCGGACCAGGTGCGGTCGCACTTCCAGCTGGGGAAGGGCCTGAAGGCTCCGACGGCGGCCTTCACGGCGCAGTCGACCGATCTGAGCGTGGCGGTCGACGCGTCGGGCTCGTCCGCGGACAGCGGGGCATCGATCAGCGCTTACGCCTGGGACTTCGGCGACGGTTCGACGGCCACGGGCGCGACCGCGACGCACGGATACACGGCGGCGGGGACCTACACGGTGCGCGTGACGGTGACGGACAGTCGTGGACTGTCGGCATCGAGCGAGAAGCAGGTCGTGGTCACGGCCCCCGTCGTCGCCGATGTCGTCGTGGCATCGGACGGGTTCGACCGCGCGGTCGATTCCGGCTGGGGCACCGCTGATGTCGGTGGTCTGTGGACGCCGATGCAGGGCAAGTCGACCGCGCTCTCCGTGGCAGAGGGTGCCGGGGTGATCGACCTCGCCGCAGGGCAGACGCGCGAGATGCTGCTGGACGATGCATCGGCGCGGGATTCCGCCACGACGATGTCGTACACGCTCTCGGCCGGTCCGGAGTCCGGCACGGCGTACGTCGGTGCGGGTTCTCGTCGCGCCGGCGACAGCGGGTTCCGTGCCCTGGCCTGGCATCGCGCCGATGGGGCGGTCTGGGTGGTGATCCAGCGCAACGGGACGGCGATCGCCAGCGCGGCGGTCCCCGGTCTGACCTGGAGTGCCGGGACGATGTTCCACCTGTCGACGGAGACGTCGGGTTCACCGTCGACGACCATCCGCGCCAAGGTGTGGGCCGACGGCCAGCCCGAGCCGGCGGCGTGGCAGGTGTCCGCGACGGATGCGACGTCGACGCTCCAGGGCGAGGGATCGCCGTCGGTGTTCTCGTATCGGGCCGGCAGCGCGACCGGCACGAACATCGTGCGGGTGCACGATGTCAAGGCCATCCGCTCGGGCGAGTGAGCTCAGGAACGAGTGCGCGGGTGGGGGCACCGGATCGGGTGCCCCCACCCGGTCCTCTCAGAAGTGCGTGCCGCCGTCGATGCGCACCTCGGTGCCGGTGATGAACGCACCGTCCTCGCTCGCGAGCATCGCCACGACGCCGGCGACCGACTCCGGTCCGGCGAAACCCTGACCGATCGCGGGCGCGAGCTTCATGAACAGGCTCATGTCGGCGTCGGCGGGCAGGCCCGGACCGTTGCTCTGGTTGCTCTGGCCGGATCCGTCGGTCATGCCGGACGAGATCGACCCGGGCTGCACCGCGGTGAAGCGGATCCCGCTCTTCGCGTATTCCGCGGCGAGCGCGTGGGTCATCGACTGCACGCCGCCCTTGCTGGCCGCGTAGGCCGCCATGTAGGGGTGCGCGAAGCCGGCTGAGGTCGAGCTGAAGTTCACCACGGCGGACGACGAGCCTTCGAGCAGTGCGGGGATCGCCGCGCGGATCACGAGGAACGTGCCGACCAGGTTGATCCGGATGACCTGCTCGAACTGGGCGAGCGTCGTCTCGTGGGTGTGCGAGGAGCGCAGGATTCCGGCGGCGTTCACGAGCACGTCGAGTCCGCCCAGAGCAGCGACGGCCTCGGCGACGCCGGCAGCCACGGAGGCTTCGTCGGCGATGTTCATCGTGACGGTCGTGAGGCGTTCGGCGAGTGCGCCGGCCTTGGAGACCGTGTCTTCGAGACCCGCGGTGCTGACGTCGGCGGCGACGACGCTGCCGCCTTCGCGGAGCATGCGCAGCACGGTGGCCTGACCGATGCCCGACCCTCCGCCGGTGACGAGCGCCCGACGTCCTTCGTAGCGGTTCATGATCTTCCCTTTCGTGGTGAATGTCGTGGTGGATGCGGTGATGGTGTCGCGAGGCGACGTTCCGTTGTAGGCAGACTATGCCTCTATGGCAGAACGTGCCACATAGACCCAACCTGCCGCGGCGTTCGCCTATTCCCGTACGCTGTGACGGTGGAGACCTCGACCCTCACCGAACGCCGCCGGGCCGCGACCGAGCGGGACATCGCGGCGGCCGCCGCCGCGCTGTTCGCCGAGCAGAGCGTGGCGGGGGGCACCGCCGAGCAGATCGCGGCGCGCGCGGGTGTCTCGGTGCGTACGTTCTACCGGTACTTCGCCCGGAAGGAAGACGCGATCACGCCCATCCTCAGCGTCGGCGCCCAGCGCTGGCAGGAGGCATTCGCGCAGGTGGGGGAGCTTTCGCTGCGGGAGCGGATCCCCGCCGTGATCCACGCCCAGCTCGCCGAGGACGGGTCAGGGGAGCGGTCATCCGACGGGCTCGAACTCGACACGATGCTCGGCGTGCTCCGGGGCCTCGACGACGACACGGCGATGCGCGATGTCTGGCTGCGCGTCAACGACGACTCCGAGCGTCGACTGCGAGCGATCCTCCGGGAGCGGGGGATCGCGGTGTGGGATGCGGCTCTGCTCGCCGCTGTCGCGACGGCCTCCATCCGCGTCGGTCTCGAACAGTGGGCGGCGGATCCCGACGGTGCTCGTCCCGCGGAGCGCGCTGTCGAGGCCTTCCAGGCCATGTCGCAGGGGCTCGACGGGCTCGACTGACTTCTTTCGTCACCGGCCGGTCCGACCTGTCATCACAGGTCATAGGCTGGAGGCATGACGATTCCTGCACTCGAACTGAACGACGGCAACTCCATCCCGCAGCTCGGCTACGGCGTCTTCAAGGTGCCGCCGGCAGAGACCGAGCGGGCGGTGAGCGAGGCGCTCGAGATCGGCTACCGCCACATCGACACCGCCGCCATCTACGGCAACGAAGAGGGCGTCGGCGCCGCCATCGCCGCCTCCGGCATCCCGCGCGACGAGCTGTTCGTCACGACGAAGCTCTGGAACGACCGTCACCACGACGACGAGCCGCGCGCCGCCATCGGCGAGAGCCTCGAGAAGCTCGGACTCGACGAGGTCGACCTCTACCTCGTGCACTGGCCGACCCCGGCCAAGGACGACTATGTGCACGCGTTCGCGAAGCTCATCGAGCTCCGCGAGGCGGGTCTCACCCGCAGCATCGGCGTCTCGAACTTCCTGGTCCCGCACCTGGAGCGCACGGTCAAGGAGACCGGCGTCGTCCCGGCCGTGAACCAGATCGAGCTGCACCCGGCGTACCAGCGCCGCGAAGAGGTCGCCTGGGCCGACGCGAACGGCGTCCGTATCGAGGCGTGGGGTCCTCTCGGCCAGGGCAAGTACGACCTCTTCGGCATCCCGGCGGTGGCAGATGCCGCCGCAGCGCACGGCGTCACCCCGGCACAGGCGGTGCTCCGCTGGCACCTGCAGAAGGGCATCATCGTGTTCCCGAAGTCGGTGCGCGCCGAGCGGCTGCGTGAGAACCTCGACGTCTTCGGCTTCGAACTGACCGACGCCGAGATCGCGGCGATCGACGCCCTCGACCCGCTCGACGGCTCCGGCCGCGTCGGCTCGCACCCGGACGAGGTCAACTGACCCCGCTCCCGTGGGACGGAGCCTCGGGCTCACATGACGCCCCGTGTCGCATCGCGCGACACGGGGCGCCGTCGTGAGTACCGTCGAGGCATGACAGCTCCGTTCCGTGTCGTCGCCGTGTCGGGATCCCTGCACGAGCCCAGCAAGACGACCGCCCTCGTCCGCGCGATCACCGCCGCCATCGCCGAGCGCGCCGAGGTCGAGTCGCAGCTCATCGAACTGACGCAGATCGGTCCGGGACTGGCCGGCGCGCTGCAGCGCGATCAGCTGCCGCCGGAGGTCGAGGCGCAGCTGCAGGCGATCGAATCGGCCGACCTGCTGATCGTGGGCAGCCCCGTCTACCGGGCGTCGTTCACGGGGCTCTTCAAGCACCTGTTCGATTTCGTCGGCCAGTACGACCTGGTGGGCAAGCCGGTGCTGCTCGCCGCGACCGGTGGCGGCGAGAAGCACGCGCTGATCATCGAGCACCAGCTGCGTCCGCTGTTCGCGTTCTTCCAGGCGCTCACCCTTCCGCTCGGCGTCTACGCGAGCAACACCGACTTCGACGGCTACGAGATCGCCTCCGAGGTGCTCGAGGCCCGCATCGCGTTGGCTGCCGAGCGCGCCCTTCCGCTGGTGGGGTACGCGGCATCGCGTCCGATCGAGCTGCTCGTCGGCTGACCGCACCCCCTCCGCGCGGCGTAGCGTGAAGGCATGACCAATCGGCTCGCCGACACTCTCAGCCCGTATCTCCGCGCGCACGCCGACAACCCCGTCGACTGGTACCCGTGGGGCGAGGAGGCATTCGACGAGGCGCGGCGGCGGGATGTGCCGCTCCTGATCTCGATCGGCTACTCGACCTGCCACTGGTGCCATGTGATGGCTCGGGAGTCGTTCGCCGACCCGGCCACCGCCGCGCTCATCAACGACGGGTTCGTGGCCGTCAAAGTCGACCGTGAGGAGCACCCGCAGGTGGACGGCGCCTACATGGCCGCGGCCTCCGCCTTCACGCAGAACCTCGGCTGGCCGCTCACCGTGTTCGCCACACCGCGTGGGCGCACCTTCTATGCCGGCACCTACTGGCCACCGGAAGCCCGGCCGCCGCTGCCGGCATTCCGCGACGTGCTCGCGGCGGTGCGGGAGGCGTGGACGCTGCGTCGTGCGCAGGCGGAGGAGTCGGCGGATGCCGTGACCGACGCGCTCGCCCGGGCGGCGGAATCCACACCATCCGACCTGCCGGACATGGTGGCGATCGCCGCGGCGGCCGTGTCCATCGCGCAGCGCGAGGATCAGCAGTTCGGCGGCTTCGGAGGTGCGCCCAAGTTCCCCGTCGCCACGACGCTGCGATTCCTGCAGCATCCGCTCGTGCGAGAAGGCGCTCCCGAGGCGGCGGCCGCGGCGGCACGCGCACTCGCGGCGATGGCGGGTTCGGACCTGCGCGACGCCGATGGAGGATTCTTCCGTTACGCGACACAGCGTGACTGGACCGTGCCGCACTACGAGCGGATGCTGACCGACAACGCGCAACTGCTCGAGATCGCGCGCGACGCGGGAGACGAGCAGACCGTGCGGGGCATCGCCTCCTTCCTGATCGACGTGCTCCAGCGCGACGGCGGGGGATTCGGCGCGGCGCAGGACTCGGAGTCGACGATCGACGGAGTGCGCAACGAGGGTGGCTACTACCTCCGCGCCCTCGCCGACCGTGCGGGTCTGGAGGTGCCGGCGGTCGACGGGAAGGTGATCACCGGTTGGAACGGACTCGCGATCGCCGCCCTCGCCCGGGCGGGGGCGGCCTTCGGGGAGCAGGGCTGGATCGACGCGGCCACCTCCGCTGCGGAACAGGTGCTGCGGATCAACCGGGATGCCGACGGTGCCCTGGTACGTGCTTCCCTCGACGGGCGGGCATCCGCCGCGGTCGCGACCGCCGCCGACCTCGGGCTGCTCGCCGACGGTCTGTTCGCGCTCGCCCTGGCGACGGGCGACGCGGGGTGGGCGGTCGAGGCGCGCGTCGTCCTCGACGAGGCTCTCGAGGGGGCGGCCGGTGACGACCCGCTCCTGTCGGCCCAGGGCATCGCGACGTCGCCTGATCAGACCGATGGCGACCTGCCCTCAGACGCGGCGGCCGTCGCCGGTGCCGCCCTGACGGCCTGGTGGCTGGGGGCGGGGGAGCGATATCGCGAAGCGACCGTCTCGACGGTGCGCGCGCTCGCCGAGCGCTCTCGGGAGCAGCCGTTCGCCCACGGCACGCTGCTGCGGGTGGCCGCAGGACTCGCCGTTCCGCCTCGCCAGCTCGTCGTCGTCACCGAAGCACGTGACAGCGCCCTGGCCGTGGCGGGCAGCGGTGCGGACGCCGAGGTGGTCGCCGTGGTCAGCGCCGAGCAGGCGCGATCGTTCGCGGATGCGGGATTCGCCCTGTTCCAGGGCAAGGATGCGACGACGGAACGCGCCTACGACTGCCGGGCGTTCGTGTGCCGACTGCCGGTGAGCGATCCCGCCGAGGTGTCGATCGCGCGCTGACGGTCGGCCCGCGCTCCCGCCAGGGCTCCTACGCTGGGAAGGAAACCGGTTTCGACGGAGGAGCGGGCATGGCCGTGCAGCAGATCGAGTGGGTCGACATCCCGGCGGGGACACTGCAGCGGGGAACGCCGCTCGATCAGATCGGCGCCCTCACCGTCCGGTATGCCGCCACCGGTGTTCCGCCCGCCTGGTATCGGAAGGAGACGCCGCGCCTGGCGGTCGCCGTCCCGGCGTTCCGACTCGCCCGCACCCCGGTGACGGTGGCGCAGTGGACGGCGTTCGCGGAGGCGACCGGCGCCCGTGCCCTCTCCGGCATCGACGAGCATCCGGTGATCGGGGTCTCGTGGCACGAGGCCACCGCGTACGCCGCCTGGATCGGCTCGCAGCACGGTGTGGACGCCCGCCTGCCGACCGAAGACGAGTGGGAGCGGGCGGCGCGCGGCGACGACACCCGCGAGTTCCCGTGGGGTGACGAGTACGTCCAGGGCCGGGCGAACCTGTTCGACCTGGGACTCGGCACCACGACACCCGTCGGTTCGTTTCCCGAAGGCGCCAGTCCGTTCGGGGTGCTCGACATGGCGGGCAACGTCGACGAATGGACCTCGACCCTGTACGCGCCGTATCCGGGGGCGCCCGACGACGTCCCTGCCGTCGAGGACTGGGCGGCCGACCCGCACATCACGCGCGGCGGAGCGTTCCGCCACGACGTGGATCTTGCCCGCTGTGCCCGACGGCACGGGGCGTACGAGGCGGACCTCGTCGCTGTGGGCATCGGCTTCCGCCTCGCGGCGCCGGCGATCGCGACAGCGTGACTGTGCAATCTGACTAACCGTCGCCCCAGGAGTGCCGGTCGGTTGCGCGAGATGCGCAGCTTCCGGTGCGCCGATTGCTCAGTCGATGCGATCCGTTCTACTGTTGCGCGACAGCAGGCGGTGCCGCTCGGGGGCCGCCCATGGATCACAGCAAGGACGCTCTGACGATGCCCCTCCCCACCCGCGCCGGACTCGACGCCGTTCCCGCGTACCGTCAGGGGCGCTCCGCCCCGGCCGGTGCCTCGAAGCTCTCCTCGAACGAGTCCCCGCATCCGCCGCTGCCCTCGGTCGTCGCGGCCGTGCGCGATCGCCTCGACGGCATCCACCGCTACCCGGACATGAGCGCCGCCGCCCTGCGCGAACGGCTGGCCGACCGCTACGGCGTCGATCCGTCGGAGGTCACGGTCGGTGCGGGGTCGGTCGAGATCGCCGCTCAGCTCATCCACGCGGTCGCCGGCGATGGTGACGAGGTGGTCTTCGCGTGGCGGTCGTTCGAGGCGTACCCGTCCCTGGTTCGCATCGCCGGTGCCACGCCCGTCCCGGTGCCGCTCGACGCAGACCACGGACACGACCTCGACGCGATGCTCGCGGCGATCACTCCGCGCACCCGCCTGATCTTCGTGTGCAACCCGAACAACCCGACGGGCACCGTGGTCGGCGCCGACGAGCTCGAGAGCTTCGTCGCCGCGGTGCCGCACGATGTGCTCGTGGTGATCGACGAGGCCTATGTGCACTTCGATCGCACCGAGAGTCGAGGTGCCGGCATCGAGCTGTTCCGGCGGCACCCGCATGTGGCGGTGCTGCACACGTTCTCGAAGGCCTACGGGCTCGCGGGCCTGCGCATCGGCTATGCGATCGCCCCGGCCGCCGTCGCGGAGAACCAGCGCAAGGTCGCCGTGCCGTTCGGCGTGACCGACCTCGCGCAGA
Source organism: Microbacterium sp. UBA3486 (assembly GCF_002377845.1). NCBI lineage: Bacteria > Bacillati > Actinomycetota > Actinomycetes > Micrococcales > Microbacteriaceae > Microbacterium > Microbacterium sp. UBA3486. The sequence goes on along the minus strand of NZ_DFQP01000077.1, from coordinate 33,083 downwards.
CCGCGGCACTCGCCTCGCTGGACGCCGAGGACGAGCTCGCGACGCGCATCGACGAGGTCGTCGTGCAGCGCGACCGTCTCCATGCCGTGCTCGTCGCGGCCGGATGGCCCGCCGTCCGGTCCCAGGCGAACTTCGTGTGGGTGCCGTCCGCCGACCGCACCGCGGAGCTCGAGAGCCTCCTGCAGAGAGGCGGCGTGATCGCGCGCGCCTTCGCCGGGGAGGGCATCCGCATCTCCTCGGGCTCTGCGGAGGACATCGACCGGGTGGAGGCCGCGCTCGCAGGCGCCGCCCGGGAACGCGGTGCTGCTGAGCGTGTGGAGGTCGGCGCATGACCGATGACCGCATGACCGAGATCCCCCCGACCACCACGACCACCAAGGGCCTGCACCCGGGCCTGACCCGCCGCCAGATCTCGATGATGGGGCTGGGAGGTGCGATCGGCGCCGGGCTGTTCGTCGGATCAGGTCAGGCGATCAGCATCGCGGGGCCCGCCGTGCTGGTGTCGTACCTGGTCGCGGGCGGCATCGTCGTGCTCGTGATGGCCATGCTGGCCGAGATGGTCGCCGCCCGGCCCAGCTCGGGTGCTTTCAGCTCATACGCCCAGAAGGCGATGGGACGCAGCGCCGGCAGCGCGGTCGGCTGGCTCTACTGGATCCAGCTGGTCGTGGTGATCGCCGCCGAGGCGACCGGTGCCGGTGCGATCGTGGCCAACTGGACGCCGGGCATCCCGGCCTGGGTGTGGGTGCTGATCTTCGTCGTCGCGCTCACCGCGGTGAATCTGTTCGGGGTGCGTAACTACGGCCGCTTCGAGTTCTGGTTCGCGGCGATCAAGGTCGCGGCGATCATCGCCTTCCTCGTGGTGGGGGTGTGCGCGATCGTCGGGCTGATCCCCGGTGTGCCGGCGACCGGCATCGCGAACCTGGTCGACAACGGCGGCTTCGCACCGAACGGCATCGCCGGGATCGCCGGCGCCCTGCTGATCGTCGTCTTCGCGTTCGGAGGTACCGAGGTCGTCGCGATCGCCGCCGCGGAGTCGAACGATCCCGCCCACAACATCCGCCGCATCGTGCGGGAGGTGCTCGTGCGCATCCTCGTCTTCTACGTCGGATCGATCTTCGTGATCGTGGCTGTGCTGCCCTGGAACGACCCCGCCGTGAAGGCGGGGCCCTTCTCGGCGGTGCTCGAGACGCTGAACGTGCCCGGCGTCGGTCTGGTGATGGACCTCATCGTGATCATCGCGCTGCTGTCGGCCATGAACGCCAACATCTACGGCGCCTCGCGCATGGCGTATTCGCTGGGGGAGCGCGGGCTCGCCCCGCTGGCCGCGACCCGCACGAGCCTCAAGGGCGTGCCGTTCGTCGCCGTGCTGGCCTCCGTGGCGTTCGGGTTCGTCACGGTCGGGCTCAACTGGGCCTTCCCTGACGTGGTGCTGCCCGCCCTGCTCAACGTGGTCGGCTCGACGCTGCTCGTGATCTGGACCGCCACCGCGGTGGCGCAGATCATCCTCCGCCGTCGCGCGGATCGTGCCGGCGAGGCGATGCCGATGCGTATGTGGGGCTTCCCCTGGCTGTCGTGGCTGTGCCTGGTGCTGCTCGCCGCGGTGATCGCCCTCGCGATGATCGATGAGGCCGCGCGCATCCAGCTGCTGCTCACGCTGGGTCTCACCGCCGTCCTCCTCCTCGTCGCCCGGGCGACCAGGAGCGTGGCCCGGCCCGGCGTCCCACGGGAGTAGCGATGCGCATCGATCGCCTCGACGCCCAGCTCATCCGCCTGCTCACGGAGTCGCCGCAGCTACCGATCCTGGAGTGCGCACGGCGACTCGGGATCGCGCGCGGCACCGCGACGAGCCGGCTCGCGCGCCTGCACGAGGGCGGGGTGATCGAGGCGATCGTGCCGCGGATCGATCCGGCGGGTTTCGGCTACGGCGTCGTCGCGTTCTGCCTGGTCGAGATCGATCAGAAGGTGGGGCACGACGACGTCGCCACGGCTCTTGCGGATGCCGTCCCCGAGATCGTCGACATGCACACCGTCACGGGGGCCAGCGACATGCAGCTGCGGCTGGTGGCGCGCGATGCCACGCGGCTGCAGGAGGTGCTCGATCGGGTCGCCCTGGTGCCGGGAGTCGCGCGCACCGCCTCGTCGATCGCGATGCGCACGCATCTCTCGGGCCGTGTGCTCCCGCTGGTCGAGCACGTCGCCGCGGACGAGGTGCTCTAGGGCGACGGTGATCCCGCTAGCATCGTCGTCATGGTCGCTGCTCCTGTGCTCGTGGACCTCGACCGTGACAGCGTCGCGATGGGCGACGACATGTCCTCCCATGCGCGCCGCCTGTCGTTTCCGGGCGGCACGCGCCTGGCAGATCTGCTCGAGGCGACGCATCCGGAGATCGAGAACCGCGGATGGTCGTGGGTCGCCGTCGTCGACGGCACCGTGTCGGCGGTGTGGTCGGTGGACCACGGTGTGCGTCTGCTGGTCAGGAACCGCCGACTGCGAGGGTCGGCGTCGCCGATCCCGGTCGTCTTCCGCTACTTCCTGCAGCTCGATCCGCAGTGGCTGCACGGGCGACTGGCGGCGGGCGCGGCGGCGAATCGGGATGCCCTGAGCGGGGAGTACGCGCCGCTCGCGGCCGAGCGCCTGGAGGCGGAACAGCGCCGCCGCGAGCGGGAGGTTCCGGAGAAGCTGCTCTCGGCACCGGCCGTCGGCGCGCTCGCGCGGCTCGGCGCGACGATCGACCTGCACTCCGACGCGCGCTGTCGGTTCCTCGCCGCGGGGGAGCGATGGGTCGTCGTGCGTTCCGACTCCATGACGGTCGTCTACCGCGCGGAGACCCCCGCACCGATCGCGTCGCTGCGTCCCCGCGCCTTCGCCGAGCTCTGGCTCGCGACGGCTGTGGGGGCGCGTGGACGGCAGGCGCACGGCCTTCCTCCGTTGCCGCCATCCGCGTCGACGGAGGTTCCGCAGCCGGAGACCATGGCGTCCTGGCCCCCAGGCACCTCGCGATGGTCGTTCAGCGGCGAGGACGGTCACGTCGCTCAGCTCTCCGGCGAGGACGCCCTGGACTGGTACCGCTTCGCGTTCGGGCGCACGCTCGACGAGATCGTGGAGTCACTCGCGGTCTGAGGGACGCCGTGGTGCGTCAGGCGGGCTCACACCCAGCCGGGCAGCCAGTTGTGCACCAGCCAGAACTCGTATGGCACGCTCATCCCCGTCCACAGGGGAAGGAAGAACGCCGACACGAGCACCACGAACGCGAGGAAGATCATCACGGTGCGCTCGCCGGACTGCCGGCGGTGCAGCGGATCCTCGCGTCGCCCGGCGATGATCCGCAGTGTCATCGCCAGCGCGAGCACGAGGAACGGCATCATCACGACGGTGTAGAACTGGAAGATCGTGCGGTCGGGGAACATCAGCCACGGCACGTAGGTGACGGCGAGGCCGACCAGGGGGATGCTCAGCTCCGGGCCGACGGGCTGCCGGGTGATCCAGCCGCGCACCAGGCGGTAGAGCAGGTAGACCGCTGCGGCCACGCCCGCGTACCAGATGAGCGGATTCGGGATCGCCGAGATCACGCCGATGCAGTGATCCGTCCCGCAGCCCGCGGGGTCGGAGTCGACCCAGACCGCCGTGGGGCGCAGCAGGAACGGCCACTCCCAGGCGGGACTCGCGTAGGGGTGCCCGCGAGTGAGGCCGACGTGGAAGCCGAGCATCGACTCGTGGTACTTCCACAGCGCGATCAGCGGGTTCGGGTCGCTCTGCCGGTCATAGCCCCCTGCCGTCACCAGCCAGCCGGTCCAGCTGATCAGGTACACCGCCAGGGCGGGGAAGACGAGCAGCACGAACGAGACCGGCCCCTGTCGGAACGCGGCCGCGGTCGGCCACAGCACCACTCCCGCGCGACGGCGGGCGAGCGCATCCGTGACGACGACGTACAGGCCGAAGCCCGCCAGCACGTACAGCCCCGACCACTTCACGGCCGACGCCGCGCCGAGGGCGGCTCCCGCGGCGATCAGCCACGGACGACGCCAGAGCACCGGACCCCAGAACGGATCGGGGGTGTCGGGATCGCGCTTCTCGAGCACCGGGATCGTCCGCTGCCGGTCGATGATCACGAAGAGCACACCCAGCAGGACGAAGAAGGTCAGGATGCCGTCGAGCAGGGCGATGCGACTCATCACGATGCTGAGACCGTCGATCGCGAGCAGCGTCCCGGCCACGCTCGCGACGATCACGGAACCGCTGAGCCGTCGCGCGATCAGGTAGACCAGGAGCACCGAGGCGCTGCCGAGCACCGCGGTCGCGAGTCGCCAGCCGGCGCTGTTGTCCGGCCCGCCGATCGCCATGCCGAGCGCGATGAGCCACTTGCCGAGCGGCGGATGCACGATGAACGCGCCCTGTTCGGACAGCGGCAGCTGCTGCAGCGTGACGAAGGCGTCGTTGGCGTTCTCGCCCCAGGTGCCCTCGTAGCCGAGCGTCCACAGCGACCAGGCGTCTTTGACGTAGTACGTCTCGTCGAAAGCGAGCTGATGCGGATGGGCGACGTTGATCAGCCGGAGGAGGGCGGCGATCGCGGTGATGACGAGGGGTGCGAGCCACCGGATCGCGCGTCCCCAGTCGGGGGCGTTGAGCAGGCGGTCACGCAGTCGCCCGTAGCGCGTCAACCGCTCATCGGGAGCGGGAAGCAGGGGCACGGGCGCGGTCACCGCTCCAGCCTAGACAACCGGCCTTCTCGGTCGGCTGCATCCGGCCCGCCTAAGCTGGGCGGGTGATCATCCTCGCCGCCACTCCGATCGGAAATCTCGGCGACGCGTCGCGCCGTCTCGTGGAGGTCTTGGAGAACGCCGAGGTCGTCGTGGCCGAAGACACCCGCACCACGCAACGTCTGCTGAAGGCCCTGCAGATCGAGAATCGCCCGCGCCTGATCGCCCTGCACGACCACAACGAGAAGCAGAAGGCCGCCGAGCTGGCGGCTCTCGCGGCCGAGACCGACATCGTGGTGATGAGCGATGCCGGGATGCCCACCGTGAGCGACCCCGGCTACGGGCTGGTCGCCGAAGCGGTCGCTCAGGGCGTCACGGTGACCGCGATCCCCGGGCCGAGCGCGGTGCTGATGGCACTCGCGATCTCGGGCCTGCCCACCGACCGCTTCACGTTCGAGGGGTTCCTGCCGCGCAAGCCGGGGGAGCGGCGTTCGACTCTGCGCGCGCTGGCGGCCGAACCCCGCACCATGGTCTTCTTCGAATCGCCCGCCCGCCTCGCGAGCTCCCTCGCCGACATGGGGGCGGCATTCGGCGACGACCGGCGGATCGCGGTGTGCCGAGAGCTGACGAAACTGTACGAGGAGGTGCGCCGCGGCACAGCATCGGAACTCGTCGCCTGGGCCGAGGACGGCGTGAAGGGTGAGATCGTCGTCGTGGTCGAAGGGGCGGCGCACCGCGATGCCTCCCCGGAAGACGCTCTCGCGCAGGTGCAGAAGCTCGTCGCCGACGGCATCCGGTTGAAGGACGCCGCCTCCGAGGTCGCCGGCCTCACGGGTCTCTCCTCCCGCGACCTCTATCAGGCCGCCCTCGCCGCCCGCTCCGGAGGAGCGTGACCGTGAGCAAGGCGGCGACCGTGTACGACGTGGCCGATCGGGCCGGCGTCTCGATCGCCACGGTCTCGCGTGTGCTGCGCTCGCCGGATGCGGTGCGCCCGGTCACCCGTGAGCGCGTGCTCGACGCCGTCGCCGCGCTGGGGTACGTGCCCAGCGGCAGCGCCCGCGGACTCGCCGAGCGTCGAACCGGGGTGCTCGGGCTGTACTTCCCGGGGTTCGACGCCGCCGAGGATGCTCCGCCCCTCGACGCGCTCTCCGCCGCCGACGCCGACGCACCGCCGTTCGAGATCGTCCGCGACGAGGTGGAATCCGACGGCCGGCACACCTCGATGCTGTTTCTCGACGAGGTGCTGCGCGGTGCGGAGCTGGAGGCCTGGAAGCAGGGTTTCGTGCTGATGGTCGGCGTCGGGCGGGACGACCCGGATCGCTCTACCGTGCGCGACATGGCGGGCCGTGTGGACGGGCTCATGGTCCTCGCGAGCAGCGTGCCGGACGACGTGCTGGCCCGGCTGGCGCGGCGCATCCCCGTGGTGGTGCTCTCGGGTCCTCCCCGCGGCGATCACTACGACCACGTCACGGTGAGCAACGCCGAGGCGATGGGTGAGCTGACCAGGCACGTGCTGGTGCAGGTGGGAGACGGGCGGCTCGCGTTCCTCGCGGGGCCCGCGGATTCGCCGGACGGCCTGCAGCGCTGGGAGGGGTTCGCGGCCGCCGTGACGGCTGCCGGTGGTGGGCTCGACGACGTGACCGTGCTGCGCGGTGACTTCACCCGCGCATCGGGGCGCCGCGCGGCCGAGGAGCTTCTCGCCGCGGGGGTGCCGGCCGCGCTGATCGCCGCGAACGATCAGATGGCGCTCGGAGCGCTCGACGTGCTCCGAGGCGCCGGTATCCGCGTGCCGGACGACGTGCTGGTGACGGGCTTCGACGGGATCGAGGCCGCCGCGCTGTCGCAGCCTCCGCTGACCACGATCCGTCAGCCGATGATCGACCTCGGCCGGGCGGCCGTTCAGGTGCTCGCCCGGCGGCTGGAGAACGCGGAAGCCGACCCGGTGGTCGCCCGGCTGCCCCTCCAGATCCTGCTGCGCGAGAGCTCTCAGCGCCCCGTCTGAACGGCGCGGCCATGGTCGGCGCGCCCGTGTCAAGGGGTTGCGATCGCAAAATGTATGCGCTTACAATCACTGAGGCGGTGCACACCGCCCTGAGACGGCGCAGGCCGTGCGGGTGTTCCGAAGTTCCGGTGGTCCGGCAGGGGCGCCCTTCATGACAGAGACGACATGAGGTGGCAGATGTCAGGTGGCAGAACACCGGGACGGCGCATGATGCAGCGCTGGCGCCGAGCGACGATCGTGGGCCTCGCGGCCGTGGCGGTCGCCCTCAGCGGCTGCAGCATCCAGATCACGTCCCAACCCGATCCGTCGATCGGTGCCGACACGATGCTGATCAATGCCGACAAGGGCAACCCGTTCTTCACGAAGAACTTCAACCCGTACCTCACCAACACGCGCACCGCGTCGCGGTGGATCTACGAGCCGCTGATCCTGATCAATCCGCTCGACGGCACGCAGAACCCGTGGCTCGCCTCCGAATGGAGTCAGCCCGACGCGCGCACGATCGTCATGACGATCCGCGACGACGTGAAGTGGAGCGACGGCGAAGACCTGACGCCCGAGGACGTGGCCTTCACGTTCCAGCTGCTCAAGGACAACCCGTCGCTCGACATCAAGGGCGCATGGCAGCACCTCGACAGCGTCGAGACCGAGGGCAGCGACGTGATCCTGCACCTCAAGACCGAGGACGCGCCATCGCTGGCGATCCTCGGTCAGACCATGATCGTGCCCGAGCACCTCTGGTCCGATGTGAAGGACCCCGGAACGTATCGCAACGAGGATCCGGTCGGAACCGGGCCGTTCGTGCTCGGCAACTACAACGACCAGCAGTACTCGATGGACAAGAACCCCGACTACTGGCAGGCCGACTCGATCGAGATCGAGCACATCATCCTCCCCGCCACGAACTCGCAGCTCGACACCGTCACCCGCGGTTATGACTGGGCCTACTCCTTCATCTCCGACGTCGAGGGCACCTGGGGCGCGGCGAGCGAGCACAACGCGTGGTGGTTCCCGCCCGGCGGCGTGATCGCGTTGATGCCGAACCTCGAGGTCGCGCCCTTCGACGACGTGAACGTGCGACGCGGCATCGCGCTCTCCCTCGATCGTGAGGAGATCGCCGAGACCGCCTCCGAGGGATACATGAAGCCGGCGGGCCAGACGGGTCTCATCCTGCCGAACCAGGAGCAGTACCTCGATCCGAGCATCCCCGATCAGGGCATGATCACCCAGGACGAGGATGCCGCTCTCGCCGCCTTCGCCGACGCGGGCTACACCCTCGACGGCGACCGTCTCGTCGACGCGAACGGCGAGCAGCTCGAGTTCGCGCTGACCACGGCGAACGGGTATTCCGACTGGACCAGGGCGGCGCAGACCGTGCGCAGCCAGCTGGCCGACGTCGGCGTGAAGGTCACGCTCAAGCTTCCGCAGCCCGCGGGATATCAGAGCGCGATCAGCAACGGCGACTTCGAGATGGCGATCGGCGGCATGGGCAACGGCGACGTGTACCAGGCCTACAACAACCTGCTCTCCAGCGAGTTCTACGTGCCGTCGGGAAAGCCGACCGCGAACAACTTCGAGCGCTACAAGTCGGACAAGGTCGACGCACTGCTCGCCGAGTATCGCGAGACCGTCGACGCCGCCCGCCAGGCCGAGATCGTGAAGGAGCTGCAGGGCGTCGTCTATGACGAGATGCCCGTGATCGGCCTCTACTACGGCGGCATCTGGGGCCTGTTCAGCGACGCCAAGTTCACCGGCTGGCCGAGTGAGGAAGACCCGTACATGATCCCGCAGAACTACGACTCCGCGCCGCTGGGCATCTTCACCCGGCTCGAGCGCGTGAAGGAGGACGACAAGTGAAGTACGTGCTCCAGAAGTTCGGCCTGTTCGTGCTCACGCTGTGGGCCGCGGTCACCCTGAACTTCTTCCTCCCGCGCATGATGCCCGGCTCCCCGGCGGATGCCGCCATCGCCAAGCTGTCCCAGAACGGGCCGGTGTCGGACGCCACGCGCGCAGCCATCGAGGCGCAGCTGGGGGTTCCGACCGGATCGCTGTGGGACCAGTACATCGCCTATCTCGGCCAGGTCGTCCGGCTCGACTTCGGCGTCTCGTACACGTTCTATCCGCAGTCGGTGTCGAGCATGGTGTCCACGGCGCTGCCGTACACGATCGGGCTCGTCGGCATCGTCACGATCCTCGCGTTCGTGATCGGCACGCTCATCGGCGTCGCTGCCGCCTGGCGTCGCGGCACCTGGCTCGACACGCTCCCGACGCTGACCGGTTCGTTCCTCAGCACGTTCCCGTACTTCTGGACCGCGCTGCTGCTGCTGTTCTTCTTCGGCTACGTGCTGCACTGGTTCCCGACCACCGGCGCCTATTCGGCGACCACGACACCCGGGTTCACCTGGGAGTTCCTCGGAGACCTGCTCAGCCACGCGTTCCTGCCGGCCCTGACGATCCTGCTCACCTCCCTGGGCGGCTGGATCATCGGCATGCGCAACGCCATGATCAACACGCTCGGCGAGGACTACATCACGTTCGGCGAGGCGAACGGGCTGCACGGCCGCACGATCGCCCTCCGCTACGCCGCGCGCAACGCGATCCTGCCGAACCTCACCGGCTTCGGGCTCACGCTCGGCGGTGTGGTCGGTGGATCGATCCTGGTGGAACAGGTGTTCGGGTATCCGGGCATCGGCTATCTGCTCTTCAACGCCGTGATCGGGCAGGACTACCCGCTCATGCAGGCGCTCTTCCTGATGATCACCGTGAGCGTGCTCATCGCCAACTTCCTCGTTGACATCCTGTACGGGGTACTCGACCCAAGGACCCGCCGATGACTTCCACCATGAACGTCAAGATCCCCGCCGAGCGCATCGCCGCGCCCAGCCCATGGCGCGCCTTCGGACGCATGGTCGCCACCCTCTGGAGCAATGGCAAGGCACGGCTCGGACTGTGCATCCTCGCCTTCTTCGTGCTCGTGGCGGTGTTCGCCCCCGTCCTCGCCCCCTACGGCGCGAAGGACAACACCTTCGAGCGCAACGCCGATGCGTCGTGGGCGCACTGGCTCGGCACGACGGCCGCGGGGGAGGACGTGCTCAGCCAGCTCATCTACGGCGCACAGGTCAGCCTGCTCGTCGGCTTCGCCGCCGGCATCCTGTCGACCATCGTGGCGGTGCTCATCGGTCTCAGCTGGGGCTACATGCGCGGCTTCGCCGGCGAGGTGGTCGGCTTCATCGTCAACCTCTTCCTGGTGATCCCCGGACTCCCGCTCATGATCGTGATCGCCGCGTACCTGCAGAACGGCGGCATCCTGATGATCATCGCGGTCATCGTGGTGACCGGCTGGGCCTGGGGCGCCCGTGTGCTCCGCAGCCAGACGCAGTCGCTGCGCGGCAACGACTTCGTCACCTCGGCGCAGTTCTCGGGCGACAGCAGGACGCGCATCATCTTCCGCGAGATCCTGCCCAACATGACGTCGATCATCGCCGGCACGCTCTTCGGGGCGGCGACGGCCGCGATCCTGGCGGAGGCAGGCCTGGAGTTCCTCGGCCTCGGCGACTCCAGCATCGTCAGCTGGGGCACCATGCTCTACTGGGCGCAGAACTCCAACTCCCTGCTCACCGGACAGTGGCTGCTGCTGTTCGCCCCCGGTCTGTGCATCGCACTGCTGGCGTTGAGCCTGACACTGATCAACTTCGGCGTGGACGGCATCTCCAATCCGCGCCTGCGAGAGGGGAAGGGTCGATGACCGCCATGGCACCCGCGACCACCACCACGGAGAACGACATCCTGCTCGAGGTGCAGGGGCTGTCCGTCGAATACGCCTCGCCGGGCACGAAGCCCGTCACCGCGGTCGAGAACGTGTCGTTCTCGCTCCGCCGCGGCGAGTTCGTCGGTCTGGTCGGCGAGTCGGGGTCGGGCAAGTCGACCCTCGGCTTCGCCCTCACGCGACTGCAGAAGCCCCCGGCGCGCATCAGCGCTGGGCGCATCCTCTTCGGCGGGCGCGACATCCGCGAGCTGGATGCCGAGGAGCTGCGTCGTCAGCGTCAGGGCGGATTCGCCATGGTGCTGCAGTCGGGCATGAACGCCCTCAACCCCGTGCGCACGATCGGCAACCACTTCCGCGACATCTTCGCGGCGCACGGACACGTGCCCAAGGACGCCCGCGATGCGCGTGCCCGTGAGCTCATCGGCAAGGTCGGCCTCGACGCGTCGGTGCTCGCCCGTTACCCGGGTGAGCTCTCCGGCGGTATGCGCCAGCGTGCCTCGATCGCGCTCGCGCTGTCTCTCGAACCACAGCTGATGGTGTTCGACGAGCCCACCACGGCGCTCGACGTGCTCGTGCAGCACGCGGTGATGGACACGATCAAGGAGCTGCAGCGGGCCGAGCACTTCACCGCCATCCTCATCAGTCACGACCTCGGCATCGTGCTGGAGGCGACGGACCGGGTGATGGTGATGCACGAAGGGCACATCGTCGAAGACGCCAGGAGCATCGACATCCTCGAGCGCCCGCAGGACGAGTACACCCGGATGCTCCTCAGCCACTACGCGGACCCCCGCGCGGAGAAGATCGAGATCCCCGGCTTCCTCGACGCCGGTACCCGCCGTCGTGAAGGACGTGCGCGGACCGACGTCACCGAGACGCTGCCGACCGTGTCGTCGCGCGACACCCGTCGTGCGGATGCGGCGATCGTGGTGGAGGGCGTCTCGAAGCACTACCCGGCCCCTCGACGTGGGCAGGACGCCGTGACCGCGGTCGACGACGTGTCGTTCCGGCTCGAACCGGGGGAGGCCCTGGCACTCGTGGGCGCCTCGGGCTCGGGCAAGTCGACCATCGCCAAGATGTTGACGGGCGTCGAGAAGCCGACCTCCGGTACGGTGCACTTCGGCGATGTCGACGTCGCGACGCTCAAACGCCGTGGACTGCGCGACCTGCGCAAGGACGTGCAGATGGTGTTCCAGGATCCGTATGCGGCGCTCAACCCGCTGCACACCGTCGAATACGCCCTCACCCGTCCGGTCATGAACTACACGACGCTGCGCGGGCCAGAGGCCAGGGCGCGAGTGCTCGAACTGCTCGAGACGGTCGGCCTCACGCCCGTCGAGCAGTTCGCGGCCAAGCTGCCGCACCAGCTCTCCGGCGGGCAGCGGCAGCGCGTCGTGATCGCCAGGGCGCTCGCGAGCGACCCGCAGGTGCTGATCGCCGATGAACCCGTCTCGATGCTCGACGTCTCGCTGCGCGCCGGGGTGCTGGCTCTGCTGGAGGATCTGCGCGAGAGGTGGGGCATCAGCATGCTCTACATCACGCACGACCTGCTGAGCGCGCGCCTGGTGACCCAGAACATCCTGGTGCTCAACGGCGGCCGGGTGGTCGAGCGTGGTGAGACCTCGGAGGTGCTGCAGCATCCGGAGGATCCATACACGATCCAGCTGCTGGACGCGGTGCCCAATCCCGCGCGCCTGCGCTGACCGTCACGACTTCAACAAAAGAGAGAGGAGAGCACTCGTGCTCGCATTCCCCGACGGCTTCCTGTGGGGTGCCGCGACAGCGGCCCACCAGGTGGAGGGCAACAACACCACGAGCAACTGGTGGGCGATGGAACACGCGCCCGGCTCGCCCATGGTGGAGCCCTCCGGTGACGCCGCCGACCACTTCCACCGCTACCCGGAGGACATGCGGCTGCTCGCCGCCGCCGGGCTGAACTCCTACCGGTTCTCGGTGGAGTGGGCGCGGATCGAGCCCGAGCGCGGCTTCGTCTCCCGGGCGATGCTCGACCACTACCGTCGCATGATCGACACCGCGCGCGAGAACGGGCTCGACCCCACGGTCACGCTCATGCACTTCACGGTGCCGCAGTGGTTCCAGAAGGACGGCTTCTGGCGTGCCGACGACGCGGTGGATCTGTTCGCCCGCTACGTCGAGACCGTGCTGCCGATCCTCGACGGCATCGACTACGTGTGCACGATCAACGAGCCGAACATCGCGGCGATGCTGGCCGGGGGAGAGGACGCGGCGAACCTCGTCGCCTACGGCCTCCCGAACCCCGACCTCGCCGTCGCCGACACGCTGCTCGAGGCGCACCACCGCGCATCGGAGATCCTGCATTCGGTGCCCGGTGTCAAGGCCGGATGGACCATCGCCACGCAGGCGTTCCACTCCACGGGAGAGCCGGGAGCCGACGAGATGCTCGCCGCGTACGGCGACCCCCGCGACCACTGGTACCTCGACCAATCGGCCGGCGACGACTTCGTCGGCGTGCAGGCCTACACCCGCACCTTCATCGGTCCCGAGGGCCCGCGCCCGGTGGCGGACGATGTGGAGACCACGCTGACCGGCTGGGAGTTCTTCCCCGAGGCGCTCGAGATGGGAGTGCGCAGCGCCTGGGAGCGCAGCGGGGGAGTGCCCGTGCTCGTGACCGAGAACGGCATCGCGACCGCTGACGACACGCGGCGCATCGCCTACACGCAGGGTGCGCTCGAAGGACTGCACCGCGCCATCTCCGACGGCATCGACGTGCGCGCCTACCAGCACTGGAGCGCGCTCGACAACTACGAATGGGCCAGCGGCTTCCGGCCCACGTTCGGCCTGATCGGCTTCGACCACGAGACGTTCGAGCGCTCGCCGAAGCCGTCGCTCGCCTGGCTCGGAGAGGTCGCGCGCCGCAACGGCCTCTGAGAGGCGCCGCCGACCCCGCCGCGGATGCGCCCCCGGCATCCGCGGCGGGGTTACCCTCGGGTCATGACGAACGCGATGCACGCGACGCGGGGGGAAGAGACGCGGCGGGACACCCTCCGGGCAGCCGCCGCCGGCCTGAGCGCGTCGTTCCTCGCCGTCGGCCTGGCGGAGCTCGTCGCCGCGGTGGTGGAGCCGAGCGCGAGCCCGTTCGCCGTGATCGGGAGCGGGCTCATCGATCTCGCACCGAGCTGGGCGAAGGACACCGCCATCGCGCTGTTCGGCACCGGGGACAAGGCGGCCCTGATCACGGGGATCGCCGTCGTGCTCGTCGTCGTCGCCGCCGTCGCCGGGATCCTGGAGCGCAGACGATCCGGTATCGGGGCGGTGATCCTGGGAGCCCTCGGCGTTCTCGCCGTCGTCGCGGCGATGGTCCGACCCGGCGCGGGACCCTTCGCCTGGCTCCCCGGTCTCATCGCCGGGCTCGTGGCGGTGA
>NZ_DFQP01000077.1:0-19150 GCF_002377845.1 Microbacterium sp. UBA3486 | reverse complement strand
GCGGTGATCCCTCTGCGTCTCCTCGTGGCACGCCTGCGACCGGTCGCGGGCCTGCAGCCCGACGACGAGGACCGGAGGCGGTTCCTGCTGTGGACCGCCGGGGTCGCCGCGGCCGGCGCCGTGGCTCTCATCGTCGGGAACGTCGCGCGCGGCGCGAGCCGTTCGATCGAAGCCGTCCGCGATGCCCTGCGGCTGCCGAGCGCGGCACACGCAGCGGCCACGGTTCCTGCCGGCGCGGAGCTGGGGATCCGCGGTCTGGCTCCCGTCGTGACACCGAACGCGGAGTTCTACCGGATCGACACCGCGCTCATCGTGCCGCAGGTCGACCCGGCCGACTGGTCGCTGCGCATCCACGGGATGGTCGACCGCGAGATCGAGATCACCTGGGACGAGCTACTGGCCATGCCGATGCAGGAGTCCGACGTGACGCTCGCCTGCGTGTCGAACGAGGTCGGGGGATCACTGATCGGCAACGCCCGCTGGCTGGGTCTTCCGGTGCGGGACCTGCTCGCGCGCGCGGGTGTGGATCGCGACGCCGACATGGTGCTCTCGACCTCGGCCGACGGCTTCACGGCATCGACCCCGATCGAGGCGCTCACGGATGACCGCGACGCTCTGCTCGCGATCGGCATGAACGGAGAGCCGCTGCCGATCGAGCACGGATTCCCGGTGCGGATGGTGGTGCCGGGTCTCTACGGCTATGTGTCGGCCACGAAGTGGGTCACACAGCTGGAGGTGACGCGGTTCGACCGTGCCACGGCCTACTGGACGACGCGAGGGTGGTCGGATCGCGGGCCCATCAAGCTGCAGTCCCGCATCGACGTCCCGCGCCGTGGACAGTCGGTCCCGGCGGGGGCCGCGGTGATCGCCGGGATGGCCTGGCAGCAGCACGTCGGCATCGCCGGGGTGGAGGTGCGCATCGACGACGGCCCGTGGCGCGCCGCCGAGCTCGCGACCGCGATCTCCGCCGACACCTGGGTGCAGTGGAGTCTCGATTGGACCGCCGAGAGCGGTTCGCACACCATCGAATGCCGGGCGCTGAGCGCCGACGGCGAGACGCAGACCTCGGATCCGGCTGCCCCGGCACCCGACGGCGCGCAGGGATGGCACCGCATCGACGTCTCCGTCGGCTGAGCGCGTAACCACCCGCGGCATCGCACCTAGAATTGCTCCATGCCCGCAGGCGAATCCTTCTACATCACCACGCCCATCTACTACCCGTCCGACGTGCCTCACATCGGTCACGGGTACACGACGGTGGCCGTCGACACGCTCGCACGGTGGCACCGCCAGGCGGGGGATGACACCTGGATGCTCACGGGCACCGACGAGCACGGTCAGAAGATGCTGCGCGCGGCGGCGGCGAACAACGTCACCCCGCAGGAATGGGTCGACAAGCTCGTCAGCGAGAGCTGGTTCCCGCTGCTGACGACGCTCGACGTCGCCAACGACGACTTCATCCGCACGACGCAGGAGCGGCACGAGACGAACGTGCAGACGTTCTTCCAACGCCTGTACGACCGCGGGTACATCTACGCGGGCGAGTACGAGGCGCTCTACTGTGTGGGCTGCGAGGAGTTCAAGCCCGAGTCGGAGATCGTCGACGGCACCGGTCCTTTCGAGGGACTCAAGGTCTGCGCGATCCACTCCAAGCCTCTCGAACTGCTGCAGGAGAAGAACTACTTCTTCAAGCTCAGCGAGTTCCAGGACCGCCTGCTCGAGCTCTACAAGACCCAGCCCGATTTCGTGCGCCCCGACTCCGCGCGCAACGAGGTCGTCTCCTTCGTGAGCCAGGGCCTGAAGGACCTGTCGATCTCGCGTTCGACCTTCGACTGGGGCATCCCGCTGCCCTGGGACGAATCGCATGTCATCTACGTGTGGGTCGACGCGCTGCTGAACTACGCCACGGCCGTCGGCTACGGCTCCGATGAGGAGACCTTCGCACGCCGCTGGCCCGCCTACCACGTGGTCGGCAAGGACATCCTGCGCTTCCACGCGGTGATCTGGCCCGCGCTGCTGATGGCGGCCGGCCTCGACGTGCCGAAGGGCGTGTTCGCGCACGGCTGGCTGCTCGTGGGCGGCGAGAAGATGTCGAAGTCGAAGCTCACCGGCATCGCGCCGACCGAGATCACCGACGTCTTCGGTTCCGACGCGTACCGCTTCTACTTCCTCTCGGCGATCGCGTTCGGTCAGGACGGATCCTTCTCCTGGGAAGACCTGTCGGCCCGCTACCAGGCCGAGCTCGCGAACGGCTTCGGCAACCTCGCCTCGCGCACGACCGCGATGATCGAGAAGTACTTCGATGGCGTCGTGCCGCCGGCGGCCGAGTACACCGAGAAGGATCTCGCGATCCAGAAGATCGTGGCCGATGCAGCGTCGAACGCGGATGCCGCCGTCGCGCAGTTCCGGATCGATGAGGCGATCTCGGCGATCTGGACGATCGTCGATGCGCTCAACGGCTACATCACCGCGAACGAGCCGTGGGCACTGGCCAAGCAGGCGAACAGCGGAGACGAGGACCAGCGCGCACGCCTCGGCACCGTGCTGTACACCTGCGCCGAGGGGCTGCGCGCCCTCGCGGTGCTGCTGTCGCCGGTGATGCCGGAATCGACCGAGAAGCTCTGGGTCGCCCTCGGCGCCGCCGAGACCCTGGGCCGCCTGCAGGACCAGCCGATCCGCGAGGCGGGTGCCTGGGGCGTGCTGCGCCCCGGCACCAGTGTCAACGGCCTCTCGCCGCTGTTCCCGCGGGTGGAGTCAGCGGGCTGAGCCCGCGGCCCGGAACACAGAGCGCGAAGAGATGGCCGAGACCTACGTGCGTGAGCGTTCGGGGGACGGACGCAAGGATCTGAAGTATCCGTCCGCCCCCGAACCGCTGACGGTTCCGGTGTACGACAACCATGCGCACCTCGAGATCCTCGACGGAGACGATCCGCTCTCGCTGAGCGAGCAGCTCGACCGGGCGGCGGCTGTGGGCATCGCCGGGGTCGTGCAGGCTTCGGGCGACATCGAGTCGTCGCGGTGGGCGGTCGAGGCCGCGGCATCCGACCCTCGTGTGCTGGCCGCCGTCGCGATCCACCCGAACGATGCGCCGACGTACGCAGAGGAGGGGCGTCTGGATGAGGCGATCGCGGTGATCGACGAGCTCGCCGCACACCCGCGCACCCGGGCGATCGGCGAGACGGGGCTCGACTTCTTCCGCACGGAGCCAGAGCGGCAGGCGCCGCAGTTCGAGTCGTTCGAGGCGCACATCGCGCTCGCGAAGAAGCACGGCATCGCGATGCAGATCCACGACCGCGACGCGCACGACGCCGTGCTGGAGACGCTCTCCCGCCTCGGCGCCCCGGAGCGCACGGTGTTCCACTGCTTCTCGGGCGACGACGCGATGGCGCGCATCTGCGCCGACGCCGGGTACCACCTGTCGTTCGCCGGCAACGTCACGTTCAAGAACGCCCAGAATCTGCGCGATGCGTTGAAGGTCACCCCGCTCGATCGCCTCCTGGTCGAGACGGATGCGCCGTTCCTCACCCCGGTGCCGCTGCGCGGACGCCCGAACGCGCCCTACCTGGTGCCGATCACGGTGCGCTTCATGGCCGCAGAGCTCGGTCTCGACGTGGATGAGCTGTGCGCCCAGCTCGCCGAGAACACGCTGCGGGTCTACGGCTCCTTCGACTCCTGAGGCTCGTTCGCCGACCGACTCGCGGGTTCCGCGTCGTCGGGCCCGGTGTCGGCGATGGGCTTCGCCGACACGATCTGCGAGATGGGCTTCCACACCAGCAGCAGCGTGAGGGCGGCACCGACGAACGCGAACCACCACGGTGCGGTGAGCCCCCACACCTGGGCGATCACGCCGCCGAGCGCCTGCCCGACGACCATGCCGCCGAACACCCCGACCATGTTCACCGACGCCACCCGACCCTGGAGCTCGGCGGGGACCAGTCGCTGTCGGACGGTCGTGGAGATCGTGCCCCATACGAACGCGTAGGCGCCGAAGAAGAACATGATGACCAGCGCCACCCAGCCGGTGGCGGTGAGTGCGAAAGACAGGTGCATGAGCACCTCGAGCGAGAGCACGACGCGCATCAGCGTCGCGAACGACACGTGCCGTTCCAGCCAGCCGAAGCTGAGGGTCGCGAGGATCCCCCCGGCCGCCGATGCCGTCGTGAGTGCACCGTAGCCGACCGCGCCCATGTGCAGGTGCTCGGTGGCGTACAGCACGAGGACGCCCCAGGGGGCCGCCCAGGTGATGTTGAAGACCAGGATGATGAGCACCAGCATCCGCACCGGCGGATTGCGCCACAGCCACCGCAGGCCTTCGGCGATGTCGGTGTGCACGGGCGGGTGGGCGTCCGTCTCCCGGGGCGGGACGGGCGTCTTCGCCATGCGCGAGATGAGCACCACGGCGAAGCTCACGCACACGACCTCGAGCAGGAAGGGCCACGCCGTGCCGGCCGCGAACAGGAATGCTCCCAGTGGGGGACCGGCGAACTGGTTCGCGACCAGGTATCCGGCCTGCAGGCGCGCGTTGCCGACGCCGAGGTCTGCGGGTTTCACGAGCATGGGCAGCAGCGTGCTTCCCGCCGTGTCGACGAAGACCTCGGCGGTGCCGTAGAGGAACGCGACCGCGAGCACGATCCAGATGTTCGCTACCCCGGTGAGGAGGAACACGCAGAGAGCTGCGAGCACGAGGGCTCTGGCGGCGTTGGCGAACATGACCAGGCGACGACGGTCGAAGCGGTCGGCGATCGCGCCGGCGTGCAGGCCGAAGAGCAGCCAGGGGAGGAACTGCAGGATCGCGCCGGCCGCCACCAGGATCGGCGACGAGGTCATCGACGCGATGAGCAGCGGAGCAGCCGCGAGCGCGACGCCGTCGCCGACGTTGCTCGTCCACGACGACGCGAGCAGCCAGCGGAAGTCTCGGCCCATGCGGCGGGGCGCGACGAGTTCACCGAGAGAAGGCACCAGAGAAGACTACTGACGGCGGGGGACATCGAAGGAGTGGGGGAGAATGGGAGGATGACCGTCACCCTGCTCGGCGCCACCGAGATCCGCCGCCTCGCCGCCGAGCTCGACGTCACCCCGACGAAGAAGCTCGGCCAGAACTTCGTCACCGATGCGAACACCGTCCGCAAGATCGTGCAGGCGGCCCGCGTGCAGCCGCACGAGCGTGTGGTCGAGGTCGGACCGGGGCTCGGCTCCCTGACGCTCGCGATCCTCGAGACCGGCGCCTCCGTCACAGCCGTCGAGATCGATCACCGACTGGCCGCCCGTCTCGCGCAGACCGCGGCCGAGCACGGCGTCGAGGCCGATCGGCTCACGGTCGTCGATGCGGATGCACTGCGCATCACCGCGCTGCCGGGGGAGCCCACCGTGCTGGTGGCCAACCTGCCCTACAACGTCTCGGTGCCGGTGCTGCTGCACTTCCTCGAGAACTTCGCCTACCTCCAGCGCGGCGTCGTGATGGTCCAGGCCGAGGTCGCCGAGCGCCTGGCCGCGAAGCCCGGCTCGAAGATCTACGGCTCGCCCAGCGTCAAGGCCGCCTGGTACGGGGAATGGAAGCTGTCCGGCAACGTCTCCCGCCAGGTGTTCTGGCCGGTGCCGAACGTCGACAGCCTGCTCGTCGGCTTCGACCGCTCCGAGGGCGAGCGCGGCACCGAGGAGGAGCGTCGCCGCACGTTCCAGATCGTGGACGCGGCGTTCAACCAGCGCCGCAAGATGCTCCGCCAGGCCCTCTCCGGGATCTTCGGCAGCTCGGCCGCGGCGTCGGAGGTGCTGATCGCCGCCGGCGTCGCCCCGACCGCACGCGGAGAAGACCTCACGGTCGAGGACTACCAGCGCATCGCGCAGCACGCCCCGGCGGCGGACGCCGCTGCGGAGATCGTCACCGACGACGTCGCTCCCACCCAGTAATCTGGCACCGTGACCGACTCCCCCCGCTTCCGCCCCGATGTCCCCGAGCTGCACCGTCCGTATGCGGCGGACGAGAACCGCTACCAGCAGTTCGCCTATCGTCAGGTCGGCACGTCCGGCCTCTACCTGCCCCCGATCTCGCTCGGGCTGTGGTGGAACTTCGGCGACAACATCCCACTCGACAACCAACGCGCATTGCTGCGCCACGCGTTCGACCGTGGCATCACGCACTTCGATCTGGCGAACAACTACGGCCCGCCATACGGCTCGGCCGAGAAGAACTTCGGGCGCATCTTCGCCGAAGACCTCCGCCCGTACCGCGACGAGCTGATCATCTCGTCGAAGGCCGGGTGGGACATGTGGCCCGGCCCCTACGGCGACTTCGCGAGCCGCAAGTACATCCTCGCCAGTGCAGAGCAGTCCTTGACCCGCATGGGTCTCGACTACGTCGACATCTTCTACTCGCACCGCGTCGACCCGGTCACCCCGATCGCCGAGACGGTCGGCGCGCTCGACACGCTCGTGCGTCAGGGCAAGGCCCTGTACGTCGGGATCTCGTCCTACAGCGCCGAGCGCACGGCCGAGGCCGTCGCGGTCGCGAAGGACCTCGGCACGCCGCTGGTCATCCATCAGCCCGCGTATTCGATCCTCAACCGCTGGGTCGAGGACGGCCTGACCGACACCCTCGAGCAGTCGGGCCTGGGGGCGATCGCCTTCACGCCGCTGGCGCAGGGGCTGCTCACCGACAAGTACCTCGGCGACGGTACGGCCGAGCGCGCGCAGAAGCGCGGCTCGCTGCCGGAGGGCCGGCTCACCGACGACGCGGTGCAGACGCTGCGTTCACTCAACGAGGTCGCGCAGGGACGCGGCCAGTCGCTCGCGCAGCTCGCCCTGCAGTGGACGCTGCGCACCCCCGTCGTTGCCTCCGCACTGATCGGCGCTTCGCGTCCCGAACAGCTGGACGAGAACATCGCGGCGGTGAACGGACCCGCCTTCACGACGGAGGAGCTCGCCCGCATCGACGAGCTCGCCGGGAGCATCGACGTCAACCTGTGGGCGAAGTCCTCGGAGCTGTGACCCGATCATGAGCCATGCCGCGTTCACCGATTCCGTGCACGTGCGCGCCCCGGGGAAGATCAACGTCTTCCTCGGGGTCGGCGGGCGGCATGACGACGGCTACCACGCGCTGGCGACGGTGTTCCAGGCGGTCTCCCTCTACGAAGACGTGATCGCGCGCCCGGCCGACGACTTCTCGGTCACGGTCTCGGGTGTGGAAGACATCGGCTCGGTTCCTCTCGACGACCGCAACCTCGCGATGCGTGCGGCCAAGCTGCTCGCCGCGGCCGTGGATCATCGCGGCGGGGTCGCCCTGGAGATCCGCAAGAGTGTGCCCGTCGCGGGGGGCATGGGGGGAGGATCTGCGGATGCTGCGGCCGCCCTGGTCGCCTGCGATGCGCTGTGGGGCACCGGGCTGTCGCAGACGCGCCTGCACGACCTCGCCTCGCGTCTCGGCGCGGATGTGCCCTTCGCGCTGCACGGCGGCACGGCGGTCGGCACCGGTCGCGGCGATCAGCTCAACCCGGCACTCGCGCGCGGACGCTTCGACTGGATCCTGGTGCCCAGCGAGCAGGGGCTCTCGACGCCCGTGGTCTACGAGCGCCTCGACCTGCTGCGCGAGGAGGAGGGGGCTCTCGCCGACGATCCTCCGCTGTCGCTCGACGTGCCGATCCCGGTGCTGCAGGCGCTCCGGTCGGGCGACCCGGTGAGCCTCGCCGAGACGCTGTTCAACGATCTGCAGGCTGCGGCCCTCTACGAGCGACCCGACCTCGCCGACACGATCCGTCAGGGGGTCGCTGCCGGCGCGTTGCAGGGCATCGTCTCCGGTTCCGGACCCACCGTGGCACTGCTGTGCCCCGATCCCGAGACCGCACAGGACGTGCAGTCCTCGCTGCGGGAGGGAGGGCTCGACCCCCTGCATGTGCACGGTCCCGTTCCGGGCGCGCGCATCATCGGCTGACGGGCGAGACGCTCACTCCGCCTGCAGCAGTGCGCTCACCCGGTAGGGGATGACCTCGCGCAGGAACAGGCTCGTCGAGGTGCGGAGGATGCCGGGGCACAGCCGCACCACCTCGGCGACGCGGTAGAGGTCGTCCGGGTCCCGGGCGACGACGCGCAGCAGCAGGTCGGTGTCACCGGCCGGCGCGAAGCACTCCAGCACCTCGGGAACACGGCTGAGCGCCTCGATCGCGGCGGTGATCTTGTGCTGGTCGAGCTCGACGAGGATCGAGGCGGCGACGCCGCGGCCCAGTGCCTGCGGGAGGATGCGCGAGCTGTGCGCACGCAGATAGCCACCCGACTCGAGACGGTCGAGACGTGCGTGCACGGTGCCGCGTGCGAGGCCGAGGTCCTGGGCGATCAGGGCCACCGGGCGCCGTGGGTCGGTGTCGAGCACCGTGAGGATCCGTCGGTCGGTCTCGTCGAGGTTGGCCATTTCGATCACCGTCGCCTTCTTCGGGTCGCGTGGATTGATCGGATCGATCAATCGAAGCTCACTCTATGGTCTGAATGCCCTATACGTGTTGAAATGAGTGTCAGATACGCAGGATGTCGGCCACGAGCGGGCATCACGCGCACTCGACGGAGAGGCCACGAGCCGCCCCTGCCGGGTGTCGACGGCGACGGGCCACGAGCCTCTGCCGGCCCCGTCCCCGGGAGGGGCGGGGCAGGCGCTGTCCCTGAGGTGGCGCTGTCCGCTGATGCGGCACTGTCCCTGAGGTGGCGCTGTCCCCTGATGGTGCGAGGGGTGCGTCAGTCGCGGGGAACGAGCAGACGCAGCTGCACCATGGCCGAGAACCGGGCTTCCGGATCGGTCAGATCGAGTCCGCTGATCTCCGACAGTCGGCGCAGCCGATACCGGAAGGTGTTCGGGTGCGTGTAGACCCGGGCCGCGGCCACCGCGACATCGCCGAAGGCATCGAGCCAGGCCCGCAGCGTCTCGACCAGGTGCGTGCCCTTCTCCCGATCCTGGGCGAGGAGCTGAGCGACGGGGCCGGTGGGCTGGTCACCCCGTGCACGCACGAGGTCGCCGAGCTCGACCAGCAGTGCCTCCATCTGCACAGCGGTGAAGCGTGCCACCGGTTCATGCGACGGGGCCTGTCGGACCACGCGGAGGGCGCGGTCGGCGTTCGCGCGGGATGAGGGGATGCCGGTGGTCTCGTCCGCCACCGTGCCGACGCCGATGCGGATCTCGCTGGTCGCTCCGAGCCGACCGAGGAAGTCGGTGGCCACACGCGCAGCGCGGTTGTCCGCGTCGCTGCGCTCGGCTCCGGATTCGGCATCGCCCTGCTCCGGGCGGGTGCCGACCACGGCGTACACGACATCGCCGATCACGGCGACGGCGGAACGGAGGTAGACCGCGCCCAGGTGCACGGCGAAGGCGTCGGCGATGTGCTGTCTCTCCGCGACACCCCGGGCGCCGGCCGATGGTTCGTCGTCGGCCTCTTCCGCCGCGGACAGCGCGAGGACCACGCATCGGTGGTCGTTCAGCCGCAGCCGCGCCGTGGCATCCGCCGCCCCCGGACCCCCTTCGAGGATGGTGGCGAGCAGGTCGGCGCGCAGCCGGCGCTCGACATCGGCACCGGCCCGCAGGCGCAGCATGTGCAGGGCCACCAAGCCGGCGGAGTCCTTCAGCGCACGCACACGGTCGGGGGAGAGCGGCTCCTGCACCGCGGCCCAGATCGATCCGAGGATCTCGTCGCCCGCGCGTACCGCCAGCGCCACGCGGGGGAAGGACGGAAGGCCCTCGGTGTTGAGCACGGGGCCGACGTCGATCGGATCCTCGCTGCGATACAGCTCCTGGAAGACCCCGCGCTCTTCGAGCTGGCGTGCGAACCGCTCGGGGACCTGTCGTCCGAGAACCGTCTCGATGCGTGCCGGATCGGCTTCGTGCTGGCGCCCCGAGAACGCGACGACCCGGGAGTTGCGGTCCTCGATCGTGACCGGGGCGTTCAACAAGGTGGCGATCGCGTTGGCGAGGGCGAAGAGATCGCCGGAAGGCATCCCGCCGAGCGTGGTGGCTCCCTGATCGCCGACGTCGCCCTCGGCGATGAGCGAGCGCAGCATCGCGGCCAACTGTGCCCACGACGCCCCGCGGGTGAGGGCGAGGACAGGGATGCCGGTGGCCTCGGACGCATCGCGCACCGGCTGCTCGGCGCGCACCGGGGCGCGTAGCACGAGGGCGGAGGCGTGCTGGGCGGCGAGGGTCTGCAGCAGTGCGGCGATCTCCTCGGGGTCGCTCAGCCCGACGCCGAGGACGAGGGCACCGCGCATCGGCATGGCATCGTCGAGGACGTCGTGGATGACGACCGTCTCGATCTCGGCGTCGTCGTCGGCCGCACCGCTCACGACCTCGAGCAGGGTGTTGCCGAGGTCTTCGATGACCCGGCCGAGGCTGGCGCGGGGCCTGGTCGTCACGGACATGAGCACAGGGCCCAGGGTAGGGGGAGACCGCCGGTCGCGGAGCTGTGGGGCACGACGAAATCGTATCGACTCTTGGTCGATCTCGACAGGATCGTCGTGCCCCGCTCGGGCGGTCATCCTGTGCTCAGACGGCGATCCACTCGGTGCGGACCGTCACGGCGTCCAGAGCAGCCTGATCCGGGGTGACCCCGATCCCCGGGCCCGTCGGAACCGTGAGCGTGCCGTCTTCGACGACGAACGGCTCGGTGATGTCGCGGGAGTAGTAGCGGCCCGAACCCGAGGTGTCGCCGGGGAGCGTGAAGCCGGGCAGAGCCGCGAGAGCGACGTTCGCCGCACGGCCGATCCCGGTCTCGAGCATCCCGCCGCACCACACCGGGATGTCGTTGGCCACGCACACGTCGTGGATGCGACGCGCTTCGAGGTATCCGCCGACGCGGCCGGGCTTGATGTTCACGATCGAGCACGCGCCGAGGGCGATCGCATCCGCCGCCGCGCGGGCCGACACGATCGACTCGTCGAGGCACACCGGAGTCGTGATGGCCCGGGCGAGCTGCGCGTGGCCGAGCAGATCCTCCTCGTCGAGGGGCTGTTCGATCAGGAGCAGGCCGAACGGGTCGAGCTTGGCAAGATGCCGGGCGTCGCCGCGGTGGTACGCGGTGTTCGCGTCGACCTGCAGCAGCACGTCGTCGCCGAAGCGCTCCCGCACCGCGCGCACGGGGTCGATGTCCCATCCCGGCTCGATCTTCAGCTTGATGCGCACGTACCCCTCGTCGAGGTATCCGCCGACGGCGTCGAGCAACTCGGGAATGGAGTCCATGATGCCGACCGAGACACCGCAGTCGACCCGGTCGCGCACGGCACCGAGCTCGCGGGAGAGCGGCACTCCGGCCGCGCGCAGCTGCGCATCGAGGATCGCCAGTTCGACCGCGGCCTTCGACATGCGGTGCCCCTTGAACTTCGCCAGCGCCGGCGCGACGCCACCCGCGTCCAGATCCTTCACCTGCGCGAGCGCCGGAAGCAGGAAGCGCGTGATCACATCCACGCTCGCCTCCACGTACTCGGAGGAGTACAACGGGTCGTTCATCGCGACCCCCTCGCCCCAGCCCTCCGCCTCGTCGGTGACCGCGCGGACCAGCAGCGCCTCGCGCACGGTCTGCACCCCGAACGACGTCCGGAACGGCGACACCAGCGGCATCTCGATCACGCGCAGCTCGAATCCGGTGAGCTTCATCCCTGTTCTCCTCTGTCGATGGTGTAGGCGCCGGAGCGGTCGAACGCGAGCACGCGACCCCCACCCTCCAGCGATGATCCGAGCGTCTCCCGCAGCGCCAGACGCCACGCAGTCGCGCGGGCGGGTTCGGTCAGACGCAGGGTCTCGATGTCGCGCGGCAACGCCACGCGCACCAGGCGCGCGTCGGTGCGATGACGGAGCGGCCCGAGATCCTCGCCCACGCTGAGCAGGGGCTCGACGTGCGCGAATCCGTCGGCGGATCCGTCGGTCAATCCCTCGTCGGGTCGGTCGGCGGAGACGGCGGGATCGCCGTGGCAGGCGGCCACGACCCGGGGGTCGCGCACATACCAGGTCACCAGCATCCGATCGGTGTCGTCCGCGCCGTTGAGGGCGTCGGCCATGTGTCCGTAGAAGTTGCGGTGATACGACGTCGGGCTCGCCGCGAGCTTCACGAGGTTGAAATGCGCGTTCCGGCTGATGAGCGGATCGAACGTCCAGGAGATCTCGTCCAGCCCCTCGTCGAGCGCCCATGCCCGCTGATGCACCTTGAGGGCGAAGCCGACGCTGCGGCCCCGCATGCGCGAGGAGACACCGGCGATGTGGCTGTGCAGGGCGCGCTGGCCGGGGGCGGCGAAGAACCCGAAGCACGCTCCCACCAGCTCGTCGTGCTCGAAGGCGCCGCCCACGTAGCTGCCGGCCTTCGACAGCGCCCGCAGGGTCTCGACGTTGACGGGAGAGGCCTCGCCCTGCTTCGTCCAGATGCTCTGGAACAGCTCGGCGACCCGGGCGAAGTCGTCCACCTCCGAAAGCAGGCGGATATCCACTCCCGCTCTCCTGGCGGCGGCGCTCGCGGCATCGGCCGCCTCCTCCGGCGAAGCGCGGAACGCGGCGGCATCCGTCATGCTCATGCCCTTCCTCCGGCCCGTGCATCCCGATCGAGCGGTGTCTCCCGCTCGGCCAGGACGGTGGCGATCAGCTCCTGCAGCAGCAGGGTGCGTTCGGGGATCATCGCGATCACCACGTGCTCGTCATCGGCGTGCGCGCCACCGCCGACGGCACCGAGGCCGTCGAGCGTCGGCACGCCGAGCGCTGCGGTGAAGTTGCCGTCCGAGGCCCCGCCGACCGCGACGCCCTGGAACGGAGTGAGTCCGGTGCGCGCGGCGATCGCGACCGCCTGCGCGAACAGGTGCGCCGACGACTCCGGCTCCAGCGGACGTCGGTTCGCACCGCCCTCGATACGGACGGACGCACCCGGAATCGTCGGAGGGAGGTCGCGGAGCGCCGCATCCACCCTGTCCTGCTCCGCCACTGTGCGCACCCGTACGTCGACCGCGAACTCCGCCGCGGCCGGCACCGTGTTCGTGGTGCTGCCGGCGCGCACGAGCGTAGGGGTCACACTGGTCCCCGCCGCGCGGTCGCCGAGGTCGGCGATCGCGAGCAGCAGATGCGCGGCCTCGATGGCGGCGTTCACCCCGCGCTCCGGTTCCAGCCCGGCGTGAGCCGCCCGGCCGGTGACGTGCACCCGGTAGAGCGAGACGCCCTTGCGCGCGATCTTCACGGCGCCGCCCTCGGCCGCGGCCTCCAGCACGAAAGCCGCGGCACAGCCGAGCGCCTCCTGCTCGATCAGTGCGCGTGAGCTCGGCGAACCGAGTTCCTCGTCACCCGTGATCAGGATGCTGACGCCGGTGCGGTCGGGCAGCGCCGCCACGGCGTGCAATGCCATCACCACGCCGGTCTTCATGTCGAAGCATCCCGGCCCCCGCAGCACGCCGTCGTCGAGGCGGAACGGAAGTCTCCGCAGCGAGCCGAGCGGCCAGACCGTGTCGTGATGACCGAGCACCAGCACCACCGGTTCGCCGAACCGCCACCGCAGATGCGTGCGCCCTTCGATCACGATGCGCTCGGGGGCCACGCCCAGCAGCCGCTCGCCGAGGGATGCGACGACATCGGCGCTGCGGGAGACGGCGTCGAGGTCGTCGGAGGGGGACTCGCAGGAGACGAGGGTCTCGATGTCGGCCAGGACCCGGTCGAGGTCCACGTCCGCCTGCACGCTCATCACGACACCTTCGGCGCCGCGCGGACGCCGTGGTGCAGGTAGCGCTCGCCGGTGGGCAGGGAGTAGAAGACCACGGCATGCCACCCCTGCTCGCCCTCCGGCCGCATCACGAACTCGCCGTGACGCACCGGGACCAGCGGGTGCTCCTGCACCGGGTCGGGGAGCAGCGCGGCGAGGGGGCCGTTGAGCGTGGTGCGCATGCGGAGACCTTCGTCGCCGCGGAAGATCTCGGTGCGGACCCCGGAGCGGTCGTAGATGCCCTCGAACTCGGAGAAGTCGTCGGCGAACGGCTCCTCCGGAGGGGTGAGGCCCGCCGGCACGTGCACATCCGCGAGCTCGGAGAAGATCTCGTCGAACAGCTCGGCATACAGGTCATGCGTGTTGCCGCCGTTGGTGAGCATCGTCACCGCGAGCTGCTCGTCCGGCAGGATGCGCAGGAACGCGGCTTGGCCGATGGTGTTCCCGTCGTGTCCGTAGAGTCGGCGCCCGTCCCAGTCGAACAGGATCCACCCCACGCCCCAGGCATCGCCGAGCGAGTACGGATCGGGCATGTCGACCTCCCGCTGCTGCATCCGTCGCACGCTCTCCTCCGACAGCACCCGCGTGCCGTCGGCGGCGAGTCCTCCCGTGAGGTGCATGCGCGCGAACGCGAGCACGTCGGCGGTCGTGGAGTTCACCAGTCCCGCGGGTCCCATCGCGCGGGGGAGCATCCACGCCGGGGCGAGCACGGGACCGTCGTCGCCGGTCTCGGTGTGGCCGCTGGCCGCCCGGAACATGATGGCCTCCTCCGGGAGCGTGGAGGAATGGGAGAGGCCGAGCGGCGAGATGAGCAGGTCGCGCATGGCCTGGTCCCAGCTGGTGCCGGTGATCTTCTCGATCACGCGGCCCGCGAGCACGAACCCCGAATTGCAGTACGACATGGTCGCCCCCAGCGGGTGGTTCTGGGCGACCCCGTCCAGGAGCGAGACGTACTTCTCGAGCGTGTCGTCGCCCCGCCCGGTGTCGGTGAAGACGTCGCCGTCGATCCCGCTGGTGTGGCTGAGCAGGTGGCGCATCGTGACACGACCGGTGATCTCGGGATCCGAGGAGGAGAACTCCGGCAGGTAGTCGACGATCGGGGCATCGAGGTCGAGCCTGCCCTCGTCGACGAGCCGCATCACGACGGAGGCGGTCCACACCTTCGTCATCGAGCCGATCTGGAAGACGGAGTCGTCGGTGGTCTCGATGCCGGTGCGCACATTGAGTATGCCGTGATGCGCATATACCGGCTCTTCGCCGACGCGGAGGATGCCGAGGGTCGCCCCAGGAACCTTGTGCGCTGCGGCCAGGGCGCTCAGCCGCTGCTGCCAGTGCCGGGCGTCGAGCCGTGCGCGCACGGGCTTCCCCGCGGCAGGGGCGTACTGCTCGACCCAGTCGATCACGCGCTGTGAGAAGTCCGCCCGGTGCGAGGGTGCGCCGGAGAGGACGAACAGGTGAGAACCGCCGGGGTAGAGCACGAGACGCGTGGGGACACCGCGTCCGCGCAGGGCGGTGAACCACTGCTCCGCCTGACCGACGGGGCAGCGGTCGTCGGCCGCTCCGTGCAGGATGAGGGTGGGCGTGGTGACCCGATCGACCTGCGTGAACGGGGACTGCGCCGAGATGCGCTCCTCGTCGCGCCAGGGCAGTCCGCCGTTCTCCTTCGACGACAGGTAGTGGCCGAAGTCGGACGTGCCTCCCATCGAGAACAGGTCGGTGACCACACCTCCGGCGACGGCAGCGGCGAAGCGGTCGTCGCGCGAGGTGAGGAAGCAGGTCATGAAGCCGCCGTAGCTGTAGCCGGTGACGGCGAGGCGAGCCGGATCCGCGATGCCCTCGGCCACGAGCTGGTCGATCGGCTCGAGGAAGTCGTTCGCGTCGCTGACGCCCCACCCTCCGGAGACTGCGGAGAAGAAGGCGTCGCCGTAGCCGTCGCTGCCGCGCGGATTGAGGGTGAGGACGGCCCAGCCGCGTCGTGCGAGCACCTGGTGATACGGGTGGATGACGTCGGCCGCGCCGTTCCACGCGTTGTGCGGGCCGCCGTGGATGTCGAGCAGCAGCGGGAGAGGCCCTGCGGCGTCGGGGTCTCGACGCAGCCATCCGGTGACGACCGTGCCGTCCGAGATCGTGAAGCGGCGCTCCTCGGCGCGGACGAGGTCGAAGTCGGGGGTGCCGTATCCGGTGAGCACGCTCGCCGTCCCGTCGGCGAGGTCCAGGAGTGCGACGTCGCCGAACGACTCCGGTGTGGCGAGCACGATCGCCGCGGATGCTCCGGCGACCGACAGCCCGGACACGTTCGCGGTGCCGCCGACGAGCGTCACAGCGCCCGACCCGTCGGGGGCCACGCGGTACACGTGCGAGTAGCCGTTGTCACGCAGGCAGAACACGATGTCCCCGCCGTCGGTGAACCGCGGCATCCCACCGGGGTAGCCGGGGCCACCCGGCATCACGTTGCGGTCGAGGCTTCCCGTGATGTTCTGCGGCTCTCCGCCGTCGACCGGGAACAGCAGCAGATCCGCGTTGCCGACCTCGGTGTCGAGACGTCCGGCCGCCAGCACGTGGCGACCGTCCGGAGTCCAGCCGACCGCTGTGGCCTGCACGTCGGCGGCACTGATCTGCACGGCCTCGCTGTTCGGGTCGGTGGAGGAGCGCACGAACACGGGGATCCGCATCGTCAGGTCCGCATCGTCCTCGACACTCGACGAGTAGGCGATCCGCGTGCCGTCGGGCGACCAGAACGGCTCGGAGGCGTGGGAGAATCCGCGGGTGAGGACCGTGACGGCGCCCGAGTCGACGTCGAGCACGTGCACCTGCTGCACGAGGGTGCCGAGGTTCCCCGCGCCGTCCGCCTTGTAGCCGAGACGGTCGGTGGCCGTCGGTGCCGAACGCCGAGCGAGGATGGTCTCCGCGCCCTCGCCGGGGAGCGCGGCACCGTCGACCGGCGCCGTGAAGGCGATGCGCTGTCCGTCGGGGCTCCAGGCGGGGGCGCCGGCGCCGAGAGGGAGAGTCGTGAGGTTGCGCGCCTCGCCACCGGCAGCCGGGAGGAGCCAGATCTGCGCGGGGCCGTCCTGCGCGCGCAGGAACGCCAGCTGCGAGCCGTCCGGGCTCCATACCGGCGTCGAGTCCGCCGTCGCGTAGGTCAGCGCGGAGGGGGTTCCGCCCGCGGCCGGAACCTGCCACAGCGCCCGTGCGTCGCGGTCGCCGTCGCGGTCGGTGGTCCGCAGCACGAAGGCGATGCGGGTGCCGTCCGGAGACAGCGCGGGCTGCTCGGGCGTGCGGACGGAGAGCAGGTCGTCGACGGTGACGCGGTTCATGAGAGCTCCAATCGATGGTCAGTCCACTGTGTCCGCTGAGAGCGGGGACCGTGTTGTGGTCGCGGCCGAAACCAGGGGGATGCTTTGGGAGGTGGGCACAGTCCCGAGCGCGGCGTCGGCAGGCGTCCCCGCGAAATGACAGGCAGCGCCCGCCGTGCCCGTGGGCAGCGGAGGCTCCGCGATGACGCAGATCTGACGGTCGGGTCGTGCGGCCGGGCCGATCGGACACCGCGGGTGGAAGCGGCATCCGCTGGGCGGCGCGTGCGGATCGGCCGGCTCGACATCGATCGGTGCGAGCGGATCGACCGCGAGCAGGTTCCCGTGCCGGGTGGGCGCCGCCTGCAGCAGATCCCGCGTGTACGGGTGCTGCGGGTCGGCGAGCACCTGCTCGGTGGGCCCGAACTCGACGATGCGCCCGAGGTACATCACCGCGATGTGGTCGCTCAGGTAGCGCACGACAGACAGATTGTGCGAGATGAACAGCATCGTGAGGTCGAGCTCGCCACGCAGCTCCCGCACGAGGTTGAGCACGGAGCCCTGCACCGACACGTCGAGTGCTGAGGTGATCTCGTCGGCGATCACGACCTCGGGCCGGGCGGCGAGCGCCCTGGCCAGGGCGATGCGCTGACGCTGTCCGCCCGAGAGCGCGGCCGGGAGCGACTGCGCGCGGTCGGCGTCGAGGCTCACGAGGTCGAGCAGACGGGCGACCTCGGTGCGCCGGGCGTTCGCACCGCGGATGTCACGCGGCAGCGCCTCGGCGATCGACTCGCCGATCGTCATGCGCGGATCGAGTGAGGAGAACGGATCCTGGAACACCATCTGGATCGGGCGACGACGACGGAAGGTCCGCACGTCCACGCCGTCGAGCGTGATGGTCCCCTCGCTGATCGGGGCCAGCCCGATCGCCGCGCGGGCCAGGGTCGACTTTCCGGATCCCGACTCGCCGACGAGTCCGACGACGGATCCGGATGGGACCACGAGCGAGACGTCGTCGACGGCGGTGAGGCCGGAACGATGCGTGCCGTAGCGCACGCTGACCTGATCGAAACGCAGCTCGCTCATCGCAGGACCGTCTCTTCCTCTTCTGCGGTCGTCTCGTCGGCGACCGTGGCGATCGCCACCGGGACCGGGGCCTCGCCGTCCACCGGGTGCCAGCACGCGACGCGGTGTCCATCGGCATCCGCCACCAGCTCGGGATCGCTCTCGCGGCAGAGATCGGTCGCGAGAGGACAGCGGGCGGCGAACGCGCAGCCGACCGGGAATGCCCCGGGAGCCGGGGGACGGCCGGGGATCATCTTGAGCGGCTCGCTGCGGTCGGCGTCGAGCTCGGGAACGACCTCGAGCAGGGCTCGCGTGTACGGGTGCCGGGCGTCGGTGTGCAGCGTGGCCGCAGGCAGGTCCTCGACGATGCGGCCCGCGTACATGACCAGCACGCGGTCGCAGGTCTGGGCGACCACGGCGATGTCGTGGCTGATCAGCAGGATGGCCGCATCGGTGTCGCGGCGCACGCCCGCCAACAGCTGGAGCACCTGCCGCTGCACGGTCACGTCGAGCGCTGTCGTCGGCTCGTCCGCGATGATCAGACGCGGGTGGTTCATGAGTCCCATGGCGATCATGGCGCGCTGTCGCATGCCGCCGGAGAACTCGTGGGGGTACTGGTGGGCGCGTCGGGTGGCCGCGGGCACCCGGACCGACTGCAGGCGTTCGATCGCCCGATCCATGGCCTGCTTCCGGGTGATGTCCTGGTGCTCGGAGGCGGCCTCGGCGAGCTGCGATCCGATGCGCCTGGTCGGATTGAACGAGGTCATCGGGTCCTGGAACACCATCGAGAGCGAGGTGCCGAGCAGGCTCCGCACCGCGCGGTCCGATGTGGTCATCAACGGCGTGCCGCAGAAGTCGAGGCGGGCGGCGGCGACATGACCCGGGCGTTCGATGAGGCGGGCGGCCGCGAGCGCGGTGAGGCTCTTGCCCGAGCCGGATTCGCCGACGACACCGATCGCCTCACCGCGCGAGATCGTGAACGAGACGCCGCGCACCGGGGTGACCCAGCCGGCCGGCGTCGGGAAGGAGACGCGCAGGTCGTCGACGAGGAGCACCACTTCTTCACCGTCGACCTGCGCGGGCTGGGCGGCGCCGGGCGTGCTC